>ONEN01000122.1 GCA_900316815.1 uncultured Eubacteriales bacterium
CGGATTCGCACCGCATTCCCTATTACCTGCCCGAAAGGACAGAACGCGAAAGCTGTAATATACAGAATTTTTTTAATTATAGCATATCGCTCCCGTTTCGTCAATGACGGCGAAGCTTTAGTTTATCAAACGGAAGCTGCACAAAGATGACCGCCGCGAACATGATCGCACAGCCGAGTATCTGTATGGCAGTCAGGCTCTGATCCCGGGTGAGAAAGCCCGCCGCATAGGCAATATAGCTCGCGACAGCGGAAATCACCGACTCCAAGCTCATAATCATGGCGGCTATGGTGGGATTGAAATTCCTTTGTCCGAGGATCTGCATGGTGTAGGCAACGCCGCTCGACATCACACCCGTATAGAGAATGGGGATCAGACCGTCCGACAGCTGCGCGAGCGACGGCTTTTCAAACAGGAGCGCCATCACGCCGCAGACAATGCCGCTCACGAGGAATTGAATGCAGGACAAGAGCACGCCGTTGGTATGGGGCGCAAAGTGATCGACGAGCATAATATGGATGGTGAACAGCACCGCGCAAATCAGCACAAGGGAATCTCCCCACGACAGCGTAAAGCCTTCGGTGATGCAGAGCAGATATAAACCTACGAGAGCGGCAGCCGCGCCGATCCAGACGGTGAAATGGCATTTCTTTCTCAGGAACAAGCCGAAAATCGGCGTGAAGATAATATACAGCGTCGTGATAAACCCCGCCTTGCCCACGGTGGTGAACTTGACGCCGTACTGCTGGAAGATGGACGCCGCGCCCAGCGCAAGTCCGCAGAGCACGCCCGCTGTCACTGTCAGCCTGACGGGAACCTTTTTTACGGGAATCTCGTCGCTGTCGGCGAGAAAGCGCGGGTGAAAGGTCTTGATCAGGATGACGGGAACCAGCACCAGACAGCCGAGCAGATAGCGGGACGACGTAAAGGTAAACGGCTCCATGTAGTCGTTGCCCATCGACTGAAACACAAAGGCGACGCCCCAGATGATGGCCGTCAGGGAAAGATAGATACTGCTTCTGATATTGTGGGATTTGGTCATAACGGTTCCTGCCTTTCAAACAAAAAACAGTATAGCACGCTCAGGGAGCAAAAGCAAGTTGTTTTCACGGAAAAAGCCTTCCGCCATAGTATGTCAGTGAGGATTCGGAGATGATACCATGCCAATACAATGCAAGCTGAGCGAACTGCCCCTGAAAAAAACAGCGGTGGTGGTGCGCCACACTATTGACAGTGCGCTGAATCGGCGTATGCTCAATCTGGGCGTCACGGAGGGCGCCGCCGTGACGCCGCTGTTTACAAGCCCCTTCGGCGACCCCACCGCCTACAGCGTCAAGGGCTGCGTGATCGCGCTGCGCCGTGCGGACTGTGAAAGCGTACTGGTGGAACGGTGGGAGGAACAGGATGAGTGAGTACAGAATCGCGCTGGCAGGCAATCCCAACGTAGGAAAGAGCACCATCTTCAACGCGCTGACGGGGCTCAAGCAACACACGGGCAACTGGACGGGAAAAACCGTGGACTGCTGCGAGGGGCGCTATCACTGGAAAGAAAAGCGCTTTTCCGTCGCCGATTTACCCGGCACCTATTCCCTCTCGTCCTTCTCGCGCGAGGAGGAGGTCGCCGCGCACCAACTGGAAACCCAAAACTATGACTGCGTAGTAGCCGTACTCGACGCAGGCGCACCCGAGCGGAATCTGTTCTTAGCGCTGCAGGTGCTGACACTGCAGCAAAAGGCGGTGGTCTGTCTGAATCTGGCAGACGAGGCGGCGCGTAAGGGTGTTATAATTGATGAAAAGCAGTTAGAGGCGCTGTTGGGCGTTCCCGTGGTCACCTGCTGCGCGCGCAAAAGGCAGGGGCTCAAAGAGCTTCAAAGCGCTATATTAACGGTGTGTGAAGGCAGCGAATGCGCGAACGGCTTTTATCGGCGGTTTGACATTTCTCAGCAGGCCTCGGAAAAGCTCCTGCGCGGGTGCTGCTCACAAATCTGTGAGAGCTGCGTGAGCGTCGGGGGCGACGACCGCAAAACAAGGCGCGACCGCCGCATTGACCGTCTGCTGACCTCTAAGATAACGGGCATTCCCATTATGCTCCTGCTGTGCGGCGTGTTGTTCTGGCTGACAGCCGTCGGCGCGAATGTTCCGAGCGAATGGCTGAGTGCGCTGTTTGGCGCGATAAAGGGTGAGCTGACGGCGCTTTGTCACATGCTGGCTGTTCCAAAATTCCTGTCGGGAATATTAATTGACGGCGTTTACACGACCCTGAGCTGGGTGGTGGCGGTCATGCTGCCGCCGATGGCTATCTTTTTCCCACTGTTCTCGCTGATGGAGGACGCGGGATTTTTACCGCGCATCGCCTTTAATCTCGACAAATTCTTCGCGCGGTGCGGTGCGCACGGCAAACAAAGTCTGTGCATGATGATGGGAATCGGCTGCAACGCCTGCGGCGTGACGGGCTGCCGCATCATCGAAAACGAGCGTGAGCGGCTGATCGCCGTGCTGACCAACAACTTTATGCCCTGCAACGGACGGCTTCCGATTCTGATCGCGCTGATCATGGTGTTCTTTGCGGGAACAGGGTTCGGACTGGTGTCATCCCTCAAGGTGGCGGGAATACTATTACTGATTCTGACGGGCTGCGTATTGGTGACGCTGCTGCTTTCCAAGCTGCTCTCCGTCCTGCTCAAGGGGCAGACATCCTCGGGCTTTATGCTGGAGCTTCCACCCTATCGTATGCCGCCTGTGATCAAGACGCTGACGCGCTCTTTTCCGGACAGAACCCTGAAGGTACTGGGAAGGGCGGCGGCTGTCTCGGCGCCTTTCTGGATCCTTTCGGCAGGCTGCTCGGGCTGGACGGCGTGATCCTGATGGCGCTGATTCTCGGGTTTCCTGCCAACGAAACCGTGATACCGCTGATTATCATGGGCTACACCGCCAAAGGTACGCTGACGGATTTTACGGGCTATGCCGAATTGGGCGGCCTGCTGACGCAAAACGGATGGACGGCGACCACGGCTATATGTATGATTATCATGACGGTCATGCACTTCCCCTGCTCCACCACCTGTCTCACCATCAAGAAAGAAACGGGAAGCCTGAAATGGACGCTGCTTGCTATGGTGATTCCAACGATATGCGGCATCCTCACCTGCGCCATCATCACACTCTCCCGATGCGGCTTTGTATAGAGTGATTTAGCAAAGCCTTCTCTAAACGCCGCATCCGAACGCGGGCGCAGACGGCTAAGTTTTTGCTAAACGTTGGTTGCGTGGGTAAAGCGCCCTCGGTCGTGTTCGAGCGTGGGCATGACGGGTAAGTAAAACCAAAACAAAGGCACCCACTGCATTGAGCGGATGCCTTTTCTTTATTTTATCTCTATTCTTTATTCAATTCAAATTCGGAAAAGTCAAAGGTCGCAAAGTAATCCTTCGGGGTTTCCGCACGGCGGATCAGCTTATGGGAGCCGTCCTCGCACAGGAGCACCTCTGCGCTTCTGAGCTTGCCGTTGTAGTTGTATCCCATTGAAAAGCCGTGCGCGCCCGTATCGTGAATATAAATCAAATCACCGATCTCAATCTCGGGCAGCATACGGTCAATGGCAAACTTGTCGTTATTCTCGCACAGGCCGCCCGTCACGTCATATTGATGGTCACAGGGCGCGTTCTCCTTGCCGAGTACCGTAACATGATGGTAGGAGCCGTACATCGCGGGGCGCATCAGGTTGGCTGCGCAGGCGTCCAAACCGATGTAATCCTTGTAGATGTGCTTCTCATGAATCGCCGTCGCCACCAGCGCACCGTAGGGAGCGAGCATATATCTGCCCAGCTCGGTGTAGATTTCCACGTCGCCCATGCCCGCGGGAACGAGGATTTCGTCAAACTTTTTATGAACGCCCTCGCCGATAACGGCAATATCGTTTCGGCTGTCCTCGGGCCTGTAGTCAACGCCTACGCCGCCCGAAAGATTGACAAACTTGATATGTACGCCCGTCTTTTCATGCAGGCGAACCGCCAGCTTAAAGAGAATGGACGCAAGCTCGGGGTAATACTCATTGGAAACCGTGTTGGAGGCGAGGAACGCGTGGATGCCGAACTCCTCGGCGCCCGCTTCCTTCAGCTCCAGAAAAGCCTTTTCCATCTGCTCCTCGGTCATGCCGTATTTCGACTCGCCGGGGTTGTCCATGACCTGTATCTTATCCTTGCTGTCGCCCAGCTTGAAAACGCCGCCGGGATTGTAGCGGCAGCAAATGGTTTTGGGAACGCCGCAAACCTTTTTGATGAACGCAACATGGGTGTAGTCGTCAAGATTGATATTCGCGCCGAGGTCATACGCCTTCTGCATATCCTCCACCGGCGTAACGTTAGAGCTGAACATAATGTCGCTGCCCGTTATGCCGCACGCCTCGCAGAGCATCAGCTCGGTGTAGGACGAACAGTCCATGCCGCAGCCCTCTTCCTGTAAAATCTTCATAAGATACGGGTTCGGGGTCGCCTTGACGGCAAAATATTCCTTGTAGCCCTTGTTCCAGCTAAACGCCTTGTTCAGTGCGCGCGCGTTCTCTCTGATTCCCTTTTCGTCATAAACATGGAACGGCGTAGGCACATCCTTGATGATATCCTGCGCCTGTTCAAGCGTCAGAAACGGCTTCTTTTCCACTGTTATTCCTCCTCTGTGATGTATTCCTCAATAACCTCTTTAATGTCGTCAACCCCGCTGCCGTCAATGGCGGAAAACGGAATCAACTGGATTCCCTCATAATCCTGCAGCTCGTCGAGCACTTCCTCTATACGCTTTTCGTAGGCAGTCTTTTTGAGCTTGTCCTTCTTTGTCAGCACAATCACAAAGGGAGCGTTGCTGCTGTAGAGAAAGCTGAGCATGTCATAGTCGTCCTTTGTGGGCTTGTGACGGATGTCGATGATCTGCACAATGAGCCTGATATTGCGCTGCGCGGAGAGGTACCCCTCCACCAGAGCCGCCCAGCGCTCCTTCTCCCCCTTGGAAACCTTGGCATAGCCGTAGCCGGGGAGATCGACCAGGCGAAATTCCTTTAAGCGGTAAAAATTGATAGTGGCAGTTTTGCCCGGCTGGGCGCTGACTCTAGCGAGCGCCTTGCGCTGCACCAGCTTATTGATGAGCGAGGATTTGCCGACGTTGGAATGTCCGGAAAACACAATTTCGGGCAAATCGGACGCGGGCAGCTGCCCCACGGTTCCCGCCGCAAACTCAAAGCTTACTTCATTGAAATTCATACGCCACCTCTTACTGCGCGGTTGCGCCCGCAATGACATCGGTGAAGGTCTCGACCGGCACAAAGTGAACCTTTTCCTTGACCGCTTCGTCGAACTCACTGATATCGCGCTCGTTCTGCTTGGGGATAAACACCGTATCAATACCGTATTTATACGCCGCCATGCTCTTTTCCTTCAAGCCGCCGATTGCCAGCACCCTGCCGCGCAGGGTGATCTCGCCCGTCATTGCCACATCATGGCGAACGGGCTTGGAGGCAAGCGCCGAATAGATGGCTGTCGCCATGGTGATACCGGCGGAAGGACCGTCCTTGGGCACCGCGCCCTCCGGAGCGTGGATGTGAATATCCTTGTTTTTATAAAAGCTGCCGTCAATGCCGAGCGCGTCCGCGTGGCTGCGGATACAGGTGATGGCGGCCTTGGCGGACTCCTGCATCACATCGCCGAGCGAGCCGGTAAGCTCCAGCTTGCCCGTGCCCTCCATCACCGCCACCTCAATGGGCAGCAGCTCGCCTCCGACGGAGGTCCATGCCAAACCGTTGACAACGCCGATTTCGTCCTTATTCGAAAGCTGGTCGGGCAGATACTTTTTGTTGCCCAGCAAATCCTCGACCATCTTTTCGTCGATCTTAAAGGTTTCCGCCTCGCCGTCAATCTTTTTGACGGCGCATTTCCGCAGCAGGGACGCGATTTCGCGCTCTAAGGTACGCACGCCCGACTCGCGGGTATAGTAGTCAATCAGTGAATAGATCGCCTTTTGGGTGAATTTTATTTCTTTGGAAGAAAAGCCGCACAAATCCAACTGCTTGGGAATCAGGTGCTTCTTCGCGATGTGGAATTTTTCCTCACGGGTGTAGCTGTTGATTTCAATGATTTCCATTCTGTCGCGGAGCGGCGCGGGAATCATGGAAACGTCATTGGCGGTGGTGATGAATATCACATTGGACAAGTCAAAGGGAACATCTATGTAGTGATCCACGAATTTGCTGTTCTGTTCAATGTCCAGCACCTCCAGCAGAGCGGAGGTCGGATCGCCCTTGTAGTCGCTGGCGAGCTTATCGATTTCATCGAGAATGAGCAGCGGATTGTTGGAGCCTGCGTTCTGCACAGCCGCCATGATTCTGCCCGGCATGGAACCGAGGTAGGTACGGCGGTGTCCGCGGATCTCCGCCTCATCCTTTACACCGCCGAGTGCGATGCGCTGGCTGTTTCTGCCGATCGCTTTGGCAATGGACTGGGCAATGGAGGTTTTGCCGACGCCCGGAGGTCCCGCAAAGCAGATGACCTGTCCTTTTTGCTTCTCGCTCAGCTTGCGCACGGCGAGCTGCTCCACGATTCTGTCCTTGATTTTCACAAGGCCGAAGTGGCTCTTGTCCAGCTCCTTGCGGATCTTCGGCAAAACGATTTTATCCTGCGTCGAGGTATGCCACGGCAGCTCCAAAACGGCGTCGAGATAGGAACGGATAACAGACGCCTCTTGGCTGCCGAAGGGCATTTTCATCAGCTTGCGGCATTCCTTAAAGAGCGTTTCCTCCGTTTTGGGGTCAAGCTTCAGCTTTTCGATCTGCTCGGCGTATTCCTCGGCGTCAGCGGAGGGATCGTCCTCCTCCCCCAGTTGCTCCTCAATGGCGCGCTTTTGCTCGCGCAGGAAGTACAGCTGCTGGTTCTCGTCAATGCGTCCCTTTGCCTTCTGCTCGATCTCACGCTCCAGCTTGGTGATGTAGGTCTCATCAACCAGCACGTCCAGCACAGTGCTCAGACGCTCGGAGGGCTTGAATATTTCGAGAATGCTCTGCTTGGTCTGATAGTCGAGGTACATGGTGGAAGTGATGTAGTCCGCCAGCTCGCCCGGATACTTGCAGAGCGCGACCTTAAAGATAATATCGGGAGGCATTTTTGCCGAGACGTCCAGATATTGCTCAAACTGGTTCTTCACGGAGCGGATCAGCGCTACATCCGACGCGGTGAGCGGTGTTTTTTCTTCGGCTATCGGCGACACGTCGGCAAGCATGATCTTGTTGTCAAACACGGGCGCCACTGCCTGCGCGCGGTACTTACCCTCCAATACCACGCGGGTGACGTCGTCCGGCTGCCGCAGTATCTGGATGACCTTTGCCACGACGCCGACGCCGTAAAGGTCGATCAGCTTCGGCTCGTTGACGACAGGATCCTTTTGCGCGGCGAGGAAAATCAGCTGATCCTCCTTCATCGCCCTGTTGACGGCAGCGATACTCTGCTTTCTGCCCACGTCAAAATGAATGACGGCTTTCGGAAAGACCACCATTCCGCGCAGCGGAAGAACCGGGAGGGTCATTGTGTTTATTTCATTAACTTCCATTGTTTTTCCTTTCATGGGAAATGCGCACAGCTCGTGCGCGGCAAATAAAATGCCTATATAATCACTCAATTTTAACCCGTTATCAGGCTAAAGCAAAAATTGAGAAGTCATGCATAATTAAAAATCGGGCAATACCGCAATCTCGGCGGTATCGCCCAAAAAGCAGTAGACATTGTACCGCTTAAGAATTACTTACGAAGCAGAGCTGCGCTTTGAGCGCTTGTGCTCCTTTTTGGAAAGCTTCATAGGAAAAGAAAGCTTTTCCTTTCTGCGGGTTATCTGTGGCTGCGCGCCCTCGGTGACAGCCTCCTTGGTAATAACGATCTTTTCTATGGAGGTGTCGGACGGCGTTTCATACATCAGATCCATGAGAATACCTTCCATGATACCTCTCAGGCCTCTGGCGCCCGTGCGCTGCTCCTGCGCCTGTTCGGCTATCGCCCTGAGCGCCTCGTC
>ONEN01000193.1 GCA_900316815.1 uncultured Eubacteriales bacterium
TACCGCCGACGAATACCGGACGGGTCTGAAGGCGGCTATCCTTGAAAAGAAGGCGGCGGAGAGCTACTTCCCCACTGAATCGCCCGTAGGAAAAATTCTTGAGATCGCCTCCGAACCGTTTATCGTTATCGGCGTGGTGGAGGATACCTCCGACGGAGAGAAGCAGTTCAAGAGCTTTGACGAATACAAGCAGAACTCCGAAAGCACCACCATGCTCAACATTTACGTTCCCGAAAATGTCTGGCCGATCATCTACTGCTTTGACGAGCCCCAGAGCGTGGCGATCCATGTAAACAACACGCGTGAGATTGTCTTTGCCAGCAGACGCGCCTCGAACATTCTGAACAAGAGCATATCCGCCTCGGGTGACAACACCCCGAAGTATTCCTCTCTGAGCTCCTCCAAGGATCAGAACAATATGCAGGAAATCACCAACACCATTTCCATGATGCTGCTCGGCATCGCGTCGCTGTCGCTTCTGGTAGGCGGTATCGGCGTTATGAACATCATGCTGGTCAGCGTGACCGAGAGAACCTCGGAAATCGGACTTAAAAAAGCGCTCGGCGCCAAGTGCCGCTCCATTCTGTTCCAGTTCATCACCGAATCCGTGGTGCTGACAGGCTTCGGAGGTATTCTCGGCGTGATAGTCGGCATCGGACTGGCGCGCGTGATCTCATGGACAACGGGACTGGAATTCGGCATATCGGTACCGTGGATCATTATCTCGGTGCTGTTCTCCGTTGTCATAGGCGTTATCTTCGGCGTAATGCCCGCCTACCGCGCCTCTAAACTCAATCCGATCGAAGCCCTCAGACGAGAATAACCGCTTATTCCGGGAAATCGCTTCATCATCAACAAACACCTCCGCAAAACATGTTCGCTGTTTTGCGGGGGTGCATTTTTTGGCGTATTGTATTTCTATCAAAAATCTTCGGGCGTCAGATGATACACCTTGTCATAATTCATGTTGACGGCGTAGTCAACAGAGAAGTCTGTCAGGTTGTACACCACCGACCACTCGGTAAAAATACCGTACTGCGGATATTCCTGCTTGACGGCCTCCAACAGCTTCATCGCGTCCGCCGCAGTGTTTTGGGGCTTTTTATCAAGAGCGCCGTGCAGCGTATCAAATCTGTCACACAGACCCTCGTACTGTCCCCTCAGACCGGGTGTGGTCATTCTGAAATTGGTACAGATCGGGCTTTCAACAACCTTCATCTTATTGTCGCCCCATTCCACCACGGCGGCGCTGCCGTTCGCGTCGGCAACAAAGAGGTGCTGCGTCCAGCCGTGACCCGTATGAATATCGTAACCGCCGAGCAGCTCTACCGTCTCCTGCACCGTAGCGGCTCTGTCGAGCAGCAGACGGATCGCCATGGTGACGGTTAAATCGGGCTTGCCTGTATGCATATGCGTCTCCCCCTCGTTGACGTCGAGCAGCGAGGCAGTCAGACCCTTTTCATTCATTCCGTCCACCAGGATATACGGCGCGCCAAGCAGAGCGGCTCTGCCCCACAGGCTTGTGGTAGCGTTGTCGTTGCCTTCGCCGACGGCGAGCATATCGGTGGAGCCTGTTCCGATGGAGGCGTATCCGTCGTCAGGATTTGTATAAACGCAGATCGTATCCGAACCGCCCAGACCGAAGTTGCGTCCCGCAAGGTACTTTCCGTCGGGCGTTTGTGTGATAAACGCGCTGCAGCCGTATTTTTCCAGATTCGCGTCAATCTGATAGCCGAAAAACATATCGTCGCAGATAAATTTGAGCAGATCGTTTTCGCTCTTAATTTCCGCTTGCAGCGCTTTGTCCAAATGGTAATCCTGTTGAAAGCGCATGGTGTAAAGGTCGTCTCCGACAAGCTTTACGCTCATCATCGTGGCTGCCCTGCCGCGGAGGATAAACCCTGCGGCGATCACACTGACAAGGAGTATTCCCGCCAGGCTCAGCGCTGTGATTTTGATTATTCTCTTTGCTTTTCCCGTTTTTTGTTTCTTCATTTCTCATCACCCGTAAATGATTATAAAAAACCTGTCTGAAGTTTATCTCAAGATATTGTTATTTTTTTAAAAGTTATTTATAATGATTACAGAGAAACGAGGTGCGGAATTATGTATCATATTTTGCTGGTTGAGGACGACCGTAACATTCAAACACTGATCGCCAACTACTTTACGAAAAAAGAAAAGGACGTCTTCGCAATTGAAATCGCCTCCGACGGGCAGACGGGACTGGAAAAAGCATATGAGAACCATTACGACTGCCTGCTTTTGGACGTCATGCTGCCCGAGTTGGACGGCTTTGAGATTTGCAGGGAGATCCGCCGCGAAAGCGACGTGCCGATCATCTTCATCACCGCGCGGACGGACGAGAGTGATATGCTGAACGGTTACGCGCTCGGCTGCGACGATTATGTGGTGAAGCCCTTTCCCCTGCCCGTGCTTTACCAGAAGGTCAACGCGCTGATCAAGCGCTCCAAGGGCTTGGTACGCTCCAAGGTATTTTCATCGGGCAGCCTGTCGCTCAATCCGAATAACGGCGTGGTTGTCAGCGCGGACAGCGAGGTCAAGCTCACCGCGAGAGAATACGGGATTCTGAAGGTGCTGCTGGAAAACAAGGGCGTTGTCATCAGCCGCGACAAGCTGCTGGATATCGTGTGGGGCTACAACAACGACACCGACGAGCGCGTGCTGGATACGCATATGCGTAACCTGCGCAAGGCGCTGGGCGCCAACGGCAAGCTCATTAAAACGGTCATTCGCCGAGGCTACAGGCTTGAGGATTGCTAAATGGAAGAAAAGCTGAAAAAACAGAGAAATAAATTATTGCGGCGCATCATCCTGATAATGCTGGCGGTATGGCTCGCCGTGTCGGGCGTCTTTTGCGTGGTTCGCCTTATAATTGAAAACACCGATGTGCAAAAGAACGAGCTTTCCAACCTGTCGCGGACAACACGGCTGCTGACCACGACCAACGGTGATTTTGAATCTGTTGCACAGTTATTTCTGGACAACTCCGATTTCTTATTCGCCGGCGACGGCAATCAGCCTTCGTCCAATTCCCAGATAGTCATTACAGACAGACAAACCAATCAGGTCGTAGCCGACTCCGCCAACTCCATCGGCGTCCGCTTCGCGCTCAGGGTGGAAAGCTCCGATAAGCGGTTCCTGGCGGATGATAACGTTGAAACATACACACTCGACAAGAACTACGTACAGGGAGAAGATGTTTTGGAGGCCAGCGAGCTGGTGCGCAACACTATCCCCAAGGATTTTCTGCTTAACGGCATGTACAACAAGGATTATATAGGGCAGCTTTCCAAAGAGCAGCGCAAGCAGTCAACCGATATGATTCACTTGGACGGCTTTAACTATTTATTTTACGCGACCGATTATCTCCACTACGACAACTCCGGTTACGATATGGAGGACGACCAATGGTTCATTTCGTACGCAAAGAAGGTAAACCTGTTTGAGAACTGCCGCACAGATTTGCTGGCGGGCATTCTTTTGGCGTTCGGTTTCTTTCTGACCATAGCGGTCATTCTCTGTGTGATGATATGGAAAACGGTAAAGGCGCAGATCGTGCAGGAGCAGAAGCGGCTTGACCTAACCAACGCGCTGGCGCATGATATCAAAACGCCGCTGTTCGTCATCAGCGGCTACGCCTACAGCCTGAAGGAGGATATCGACGAAAACGAACGCGGCTTATATATCGACAAAATCATCGAGCAGACCGACGAGGTAAACAATCTTGTACACAGAATGCTCAGCTTTACCAAGCTCGATTCCTACAGTATGACGCTGCATAAAACGGAGTTTGACCTGGCAGAGGAGGCGGCGGCAATCGTAAAAAATTACATTGTCCTGCCCGATAATAAGCGCGTTGTTTTCACGCACAGCGGCAGCAATATCATCCATGCGGATAAGGAGCTTATCAAAACGGTACTGCAAAATCTGACGGACAACGCGGTAAAGTATGCGCCGCCTGACAGTGAAATCGAAATCGATGTGACAGACACGATGTTCACCGTCAGCAATCCCGCCGAGCCCTTTACCAAAGCCGAGTTAAAGCAGCTGTGGCAGCCATATGTACGCAAGGACAAGAGCCGCCACAAAAAAGGCAACGGTCTTGGGTTGTCCATCGTCAAATCTATTCTGGACATCCACGGGGCAGACTACCGTCTGGAGGCAAAGGACGGACGCTTTGTATGCCGCATATGTTTTTAATCTACTCTTTCATTCGGTAGTAATATCTACACCCTACGCCAAAAAACCCAACCCCGAAGCGCGGTAAACGCTTCGGGGTCAGATTTTTTAAGGAGATCATTTATGAAAAATAGTGGAACGCGAAATTACCAGTTGATAAGCTGATCCCAAACACTTTCATCGGAATGGAAATCCTGTTGGGCGCTCTCGTCATTGGGCTTGACCGAGGGAACATACTCGCTCAGCTCAAGGTTGATATTGACTGACTTATTGTTGCGCAGCACGGTAAAGGTGACGGTGTCGCCCACCTTCTTGCCTTCAAGCGCTTTTTCAATTTCCGCCTCCGAAGAAACAGAGGTGCCGTTCACCTCGGTGATCATATCGCCGACTTTAAAGCCCGCTGCTTCCGCCTTGGAGCCCTGGTTGACCGAAAGAACATAAACGCCCAGCGCGTTAACGTTGTAATAGAAGGCCGCGTCATAAGAATTGATGTCCACAAAGCGCATACCTGTGTCAATCTTACCTGTCACATAGCCGTAGTCCTTCAAATCCTTGATGATATCTACCACCTTATTGACAGGAATCGCAAACGCAATACCTTCAACCTCTGTGGCGCTGTCCTTGGCGTTGACTATGCCGACCAGCTCGCCGTTGGCGTTAAACAGACCGCCGCCCGAGTTGCCGGGGCTGATTTGCGCGTTGGTCTGGAGCAGGGTGAGGTTTTTGTTTTCAATGGTCACCTCGCGGGCAAGCGCGCTGATGATACCGTCTGTAACGGTGCCGCCGAGCGTGCCGAGCGGGTTGCCGATGGCTACCACATAGTCACCCACGACAAGGTTGCTGCTGTTGCCGAATACCGCGGCGGTCAGACCGCTCGCGTCAATCTTGAGCAGCGCGATATCGTTATCCTCGTCGGTACCGATCACCTTTGCGTCATAGGAAGTGGTGCCGTCGCGGAGCGTAACGGTGATTTTATTCGCACCCTCAATTACATGGTGATTGGTCACGATATAGCCGTCCTCGGAAATAATAACGCCCGATCCGGCGCCCTTGGTGACATACTGACGCGCGAAGGTGCCTGTTTTGGTTCCCTCGGTAGCGATTTCTACCACGCTGTTCGCCGTTTTCTTGACGATATCCGAGGTGCTGACGGGCGTCACCTCGGAGGAGCCGACATTAGTACCGCCCGTGACCTGCTGAATGGTCATGCCGTTCGAGGATGCAGGCACATTCTGACGGCTGAGGAAATAGCCTCCGCCGAAACCGGCTCCTGCAGAAGCGATGATCGCAACGGCGAGCGCTGCCGCTACAAAACCGCGCGATGCGGGCTTGGACGGCTTGAGGTCACGCTTCTTTTTGCCGCGCTCTTCTTCGCCGTAGTTGTAAACGCGCGTACTGTCGTCCGTGCTTTCATAGCTGCCGTAGGGGTTCTGGATTTCCTGATAGCCGCCCGGAGCGTTACCCCCGCCAACAGTGGAAAAGGAGTCGTTGTAGTTGTTGGGATTGTGGAACGTGTTGCTGTTTGTGTTGTTCATATAAGATTGATGATACTCACCGTTGCGGTAGTTGCTGCCCGAGTTCCACTCATATGAGCTTTCCTCTACAGCCTGCGCGGGATCGGAGAAATCCCTCTCCAGCGCACCCTCAAAGGGATCCGTCCGGTTCTCTTCAAAGGTGTGTTCCGACGGCTCCTCAGCGGATCTTTCATAAGTCTCTTCAAAAGACTGCATATCCTCGTACTCAACGGAATTATCGGTATTTTCGAAGTTATCGGAATCGAAATATTTATTTTCAGACATGGTGT
>ONEN01000137.1 GCA_900316815.1 uncultured Eubacteriales bacterium
CAGAACGAAGAGCAGAATGAAGAACACGATAACGAGGACGGCGAGCAGAGCAGCCATTCTTCTCAGACGAGCAAGAAAACCGGTGGCGAGGATCAGAAAGAAAGCAGCGAAGACGGCGGCGATTATGACGAAGACTACTACGAAGAAGATTAATCCCGGTTACAGCAGCATATTAAGCGAATAACAAATCATGAAACTATCGCAGCGTCGGAATGGCGCTGCGATTTTTCGTATCGCAAAACAATTTAAAAAAATTTAAAAATTTTTAAGCCTTTTTTAAGGTTAACGGGCTATGATGTTGCCAGACAAACGGAAAGGGGCTGACGAAATGAAAATTCAGACCGTTTTTGAAAGAACCGAAAAGAAATACATTATCACGCTCGGTCAGCGCGAGAAGCTGCTCCAAATCATCAATCAGTACATCAAGCCTGACGAATACGGCGAGAGCACCGTGTGCTCGCTCTACTTTGACACACCCGACTACAGGATGATCCGCCAGTCGATGGAAAAGCCCGTGTACAAGGAAAAGCTCAGACTCAGGAGCTATTCTACTCCCAAGGCGGGCAGCAACGTGTTTTTGGAGCTGAAAAAGAAATACAACGGGGTGGTGTATAAGCGCCGCAAGACGCTGGAATACACCGCTGCTAAAAACTATATTGCCGGCGGCGAAAAGCCCGATGACTCACAGATTATGCGCGAAATCGACTGGACGATGCATTACTACAGGGGAATCGCTCCCAAAATGTTCATCGCCTATGACCGCACGGCATTCTACAGCAAAACCGACCATGAGCTGCGGATCACCTTTGACCGCAATGTGCGCTTCCGCACCGACAATCTTGACCTCGGCAAGGGCCACTACGGCGAACGGATTCTCGACCGCAACCTCTGCATAATGGAAATCAAGGCGCTCAGCGCAATGCCGCTTTGGCTGACAAGCGCGCTCGGCGAGCTTCAGTTGTTCCCCGGCACCTTCTCCAAATACGGCACCGCTTATCAAATCACAGAACAGAGAAAAAACAGCTATAAAGGAGGACAGAACTGTGCTTGATACTATTTTTCAACCTGTCTATTCATCGACAGCCGAACTGACCGCATCCGTTTATTTCATTTGTTCCCTCGCATCTCTCGTGCTCGGCGCGATAATCGCGTGGGCGGCAGGCTTTAAGAGCCGTCAAAGCAAGGGATTTCTGCTCTCCGTCATGCTGATTCCCGTTATCGTGCAGCTGGTGATTATGCTCGTCAGCGACAGCGTGGGCGCCGGTATCGCCGTTATGGGAGCTTTCTCCCTGGTTCGTTTCCGCAGCGCTCCCGGCTCGGCGAAGGAAATCGTCAGCATTTTCCTCGCCATGGCAACCGGCTTAGCGACCGCAAAGGGCTATCTGGGACTGGCAGCCGTCTTTGTGGTGGTTATCTGCCTGATCATGCTCCTCGCCAACTTTATCCGCTTCAGGGAAAAGGACGACCTCCAGCGTGAGCTGCGCATCACCATTCCCGAGGATCTCAACTATGCGCACGAATTCGACGATCTGTTTACCAAATACACCCGTCAGGCAAAATTGATGAATGTCAAGACCACCAACATGGGCAGCCTCTACAAGCTCAGCTACCGCGTTGAGCTGAAAACCGAGGACGATGTGCAGGCGTTCATCGACGAACTGAGATGCCGCAACGGCAATCTTGAAATCGCCATGATGATTCCTCCGGTTGAGGAAAGAGTCCTTTAATTTAACATCTATATGATTGACAGCTACACTTTTTCTTAATGTATCTCCTTAAAAAACCGACGGGCGCACAGCGATGTGCGTCCGTCGGTTGTATGCGCATGTATGTATGCGCATGTATGCATTTACTTGTTCATTCATTTACAGCCGCGTTCTGCTCTGGCTGCCTCTGCGGATTTTCGCCGTTTCCATATCGTCGAGCGTGTGCCCTCGCACACTTTGCACAATGCCCACGCCGATCAGCGTTGCCGTTACGGAGGTGCCGCCCGCGCTGAACAGGGGAAGGGTAATGCCGATAACAGGAAAGAAGCCCAGCTCCATGCCGATATTGATAATGCTTTGCGATGCAAAGGAGGCGAATACGCCCGCGCAGAGAAGCTTGCCGTCGGTTTCAGTGGCGTTGGCGGCATTGATGATCATTTTTATCATAATGCCGAACAGCAGCGCGATCACCAGCAGACAGCCGAGAAAGCCCGTTTCCTCGCCCGCCACCGTCAGGATGAAGTCGTTCTCCTGCTCAGGTACGATCGCGTGCTCTACGCGCGAGCCGTGATACAGGCCGCTGCCCGTCAGCTCGCCTCCGGCGATGGACACCTTGCCCTGGTACTGCTGCCAGCCGTAAGTGGTCATGGCGTTGCCGTCCAAGTCAAAGAGGGCGCGGAAGCGGTTGCGGTGCTCCTCATTCATCACGAAGTTCCAGATGATGGGAATGCCCACCAGCACCAGCGCGCCGAGTACGATAAAGTAGCGCAGCTGCACGCCCGCAACGTAGGACATAATCAGAAAAATCATGGCGAAAATCAGCATGGTGCCGTCGTCGCCCTGCATATGGATCATCACAATGGGAATCAGCGCATGCAGTACCAGCGTTGCCGCGCCGAGGGGATGTTCCAGGAGCTTTTTCTCCGTCAGATAGCACAGGTGCTTGGAAAAGGTGATGATAAAGCAAATTTTAATAAATTCCGACGGCTGAAAGGAAACGCCGCCCGGCAGCGCAATCCATGCCATATCATCGGTGCCGTCAACACGCATACCGAAGATAAAAACAAGGATGATCAACGCAATGCCGATCAGCAGCGCGAAATACCACCGCCGTATGAGGAAACGGTAATCCGCAAAAGAAATCAGCACTGCCGCCGCCATACCCACCACTACAGCGGCCAGCTGCGGCCGCAGATAGTTGTAGTCGCCCGAGCGCTGCATACTGGAAATAAGCAGCAGGCTGTAGATAACAGCGGAAAAGGTCAGCAGCCACAGCACCACATCGGTCTTTTGAAAAAAGTCTGTCAGTTTATTCAATAGTAACGCCTCGTCAGGTAGAATCGGATAGATATATCCCTATTATAGTAAATTCAGCGGATAATATCAAGTAATTTTTCAAATTAGAATAATACGCCGTCCAACCTTTGTTATAATATACAGGATAAATTCATTGCGGAGGTGCGCAACATTGTTATCTGATATTGAAATTGCACAACAGGCAACCCTTCTTCCCATCAGGGATGTTGCCGCTCAAATCGGCATTGCCGAGGATGAGCTGGAATTCTACGGCAAATACAAGGCAAAGCTCTCCGACGAGCTGAGCAGACGCGTACAGAACAATCCCGACGGCAAGCTCATTCTGGTGACGGCCATTAATCCCACGCCCGCGGGCGAGGGCAAGACCACTACCACCGCCGGACTGGGACAGGCGATGGCAAAAATCGGCAAAAAAGCGATTATCGCGCTCAGAGAGCCGTCTCTGGGACCCGTTTTCGGCATCAAGGGCGGCGCCGCCGGCGGCGGCTACGCACAGGTGCTCCCCATGGAGGATATTAACCTCCACTTCACGGGCGACATGCACGCCATCACATCCGCCAACAATCTTTGCTGCGCCATGCTTGACAACCACATCCAGCAGGGCAACGCGCTGGGCATTGACCCGCGCCGCATTCTTGTGAAGCGCTGTCTCGACATGAACGACCGCGCGCTGCGCAATATTGTTATCGGTCTCGGCGGCAAGGTCAACGGCGTGCCGCGCGAGGATCACTTCATCATCACCGTCGCCTCCGAGGTCATGGCGATTCTGTGCCTTGCCGCGGATATCGACGATTTAAAGCGCCGCCTGGGCAACATTCTCGTAGCTTACAACTACGCAGGCGAGCCTGTCTACTGCAGGGATCTGCAGGCGGACGGCGCTATGACCGCGCTGCTCAAGGACGCGATCAAGCCCAACCTGGTGCAGACGCTTGAGGGCACGCCTGCCATTATGCACGGCGGTCCCTTTGCCAATATTGCGCACGGCTGCAACAGCGTGCGCGCCACGAAGCTGGCGTTAAAGCTGGCGGACTACTGCATTACCGAGGCAGGCTTCGGCTCCGATCTGGGCGCGGAAAAATTTCTCGACATCAAGTGCCGCTATGCGGGTCTGACTCCCTCCGCCATCGTGCTGGTAGCGACCTGCCGCGCATTAAAATACAACGGCGGCGTGCCTAAGGCGGAGGTTTCCCGCGAAAACCCGGAGGCGCTGCAAAAGGGTATCGTCAACCTCGGCGTTCACATTGAGAATATGCGCAAATACGGCGTGCCCGTGGTAGTTGCCATCAATCAGTTCGGCACCGACTCCGATGCCGAGCTGCAGTTCATCGAAAGCTATTGCAAAGAAAAGGGCGCCGACTTCGCGCTCTCCAATGTATTCGGTAAAGGCGGCGACGGCGGCGTTGAGTTGGCGCAAAAGGTAGTGGAGGCGTGCGAAAAGCCCTCCGATTTCGCTCCGATCTACGACATCGACCTCACCGTCAAGGAGAAAATCGAAGCGATTGCCACAAAGATTTACGGCGCTTCCGAGGTGAATTACACCACAGCAGCAGAAAAAGCGATTGCCGAGGCGCAGAAGCTGGGCGCCGATAAGCTGCCCGTCTGCATCGCCAAGACGCAGTATTCGCTCTCCGATAATCCCGCCGCCGTGCGCAATGTGTCGCTTTCCAACGGTGCGGGCTTTACCGTGGTCTATACGGGCGACATCATGACCATGCCCGGTCTGCCCAAGGCGCCCGCCGCGCACAATATTGATGTGAACGCCGAAGGCAAAATAACGGGACTGTTTTAATATGGCAACTATTATTTCCAACAGTGCGAACGAAACCGAGCAGCTCGGAGAACGGGTTGCCAAGGCGCTGAAGGGGAAGGAGGTCATCGCCCTTTTCGGCGGACTCGGCATGGGCAAGACCGCCTTTACACGGGGACTTGCCCGCGGCTTCGGCATTGACGAGGGCGTTTCCAGTCCCACGTTCGCGCTGGTAAACGAATACCGCGGCAGCGTGACGGTGTATCACTTTGACATGTACCGCGTACAAACCTGGGATGACCTTTATTCCACGGGCTTTTTTGACTACATCGGCAACGGCGTGCTGGTGATTGAGTGGAGCGAAAACATAGAGGGCGCGCTGCCGGACGACGCTGTCCGCGTCACCATACAACGGGGTGCGCATGACGAACAGCGGATTTTTACGATAGAAGGGATTGACCTATGACGATTCTGGCACTGGACACCTCCGCCAAGGCGGCCTCTGTCTGCCTGGCGTCGGAGGAAAAAATCATCGGAGAATTTTTTGTGGACACGGGACTCAACCACAGCCGCACGCTCGCACCCATGCTGGAGCAGCTCTGCAAAAACGCGGATGTGCCGCTCAGCGAGGTAGAAGCCGTAGCGGTAAACGCGGGTCCGGGCTCTTTTACGGGCGTGCGCATCGGCGTAGCGGCGGCAAAGGGTGTAGCGTTTGCGCGCAGCCTTCCCTGCGTTGCTGTATCTACGCTTGAGAGCATGGCATATAACCTGTTGGGTTCCGACTGCATCGTCTGTGCATTGATGGACGCGCGCTGCGCACAGGTGTATAACGCATTGTTCCGCGTGACCGGGAATAGGGTAGAGCGGCTTTGCGAAGACCGTGCCGTATCACTGGGGCAGGTCACGGAGGAGCTGCAGCAGCTCGGTGAAAATGTTGTGCTGGTAGGAGACGGTGCGGAAATCGCGTTCAATAGCATGGTAAATCCTCCCGCTCATGTTGTTTTAGCGCCGAGAAATATGCGGAGTCAAACCGCGTCTTCCGTCGCTCTGGCGGCATTTCAGCGCATACAGGCGGGAGAAACACTGACGCCTGCGCAGCTGATGCCTGTGTATCTCAGACTGCCGCAGGCGCAGAGGGAGCTTAATAAAAAATTGGGGGTTCAAACATGATAGCACTTGGTTGTGATCACGGCGGCTATAACCTGATGATCGCCATCAAACAGTATCTTGACGAAAGGAAAATCGCCTACAAGGATTTCGGAACCGACAGCGAGGCGAGCGTGGACTATCCCGTCTATGCTTACCGCGTGGCAAAGGCTGTCACCGAGGGATGCTGTGAAATGGGGATTCTCTGCTGCGGCACGGGAATCGGCATCTCCATGGCTGCCAACAAAATTAAGGGAGTGCGCGCTGCGGTTGTAAACAACGAATTCGGCGCGGAAATGACCCGCCGTCATAATCATGCCAATATTCTCTGCATGGGCGGCAGGGTGATCACGGAGGAGCAGGCGGTAAAATTTACCGATATTTTCCTTAACACTCCCGAGGAAGGCGACCGTCACGACAAGCGTGTGGCGATGATTACCGCTATCGAAAACGGAACCTTCGAGGGCTGAAAATACAAATATGTCTGAACCGGCGCACCGCGAAAGCGGTGCGCTTTTGCGTTTGACAAAGGTATTTCTTTGCCGAAAAACCGCCTGTTTTGTTTGCGCACGTAATTCCGGAACAGCCTGAACTTTCTGTAACTATTTTGTAATCTTTGTAGTAATTCCGCTAGAAAATCGCCGAAATCAACATGATCAACAACTTTCCACAAATAAATACGACAAATCAACACCATTGACAAGCTTCCACATTGGGTAATAAACTATACAGATTACATATAAAAATGGTAAAATACGCAATTAAATATATGGAATATTACAATATAAATCAATTTTGTAATTAATTTCGGGAAAAAATATCATTTTTTTAAATTTATTTACAAAAAACACTTGCTTTTTTTCTTATATCGTATTATAATAACACCATAATGTTCTTGAAGAATTTTAATAAAGAATTTTTTTTGAGAATTTTTTAATGGAATTTTTTAACAGAAATATGGAGAGAGTAAAAAATGAGATTGCGTAAACAGGAACTGGGAGATAGAAATCTGGTAGGCAACCGTGTGGAGCTTGTCAGAAAACAAAAGGGAATGAAGCAGAAGGAGCTGCTGGCGCAGCTGCAGGTAAACGGCGTTGATATGAACGCGTCCGGTCTTTCCAAGCTGGAGGGACAGATCCGTTTTGTCACCGACGTGGAGCTCGTCGCCTTGGCAGACATTCTGGAGGTGTCGGTGGACTATCTTCTCGGAAGAGAAAAATGATCTCCTGTTCCGTGCGCAGGCACGGCGCAGGAGACGCCGTAATATACTTTACCCTTAACTGCCGCAAACAGCCCTTCCCGAAAGAGGAGGGCTGTTCTGTTTGCCAAGACTGCCGATGATGTAAATATAATAAAAATGTGTGACGGAGTCCGCAGGACGTGATCCGGTGCAGCGGGAAAGGGCTGAAAAAAAGAGCCCCCGGCCATCTTTCAGCCGGGGGTATGCACTCTCGCACTTATAATTATAGCACGAATCAAATTCAATTGCAAGAGCTTTTGCAAAAATAAAATTTAAATTATTTTTATAATTTGTATTGACATTGTTGAGATATATGATATAATATAGACAAAGAAAAGACAAGGAGGTCTCCAAGATGAAAGTTAAGGTTTTTCAGTTGAGACACATCAAAGATTTCATTCGGAGCTTGCCCCCCAATGTGGAATCCCAAAGCTTTTGGGTGAACGGTATCGGATCTTATTAAGCAGGATAAGCTAATCATTTCGATGTTAATTAAACATACTTCTTCATAACGGGTTACGACTTGTATCCGACGCGAGGGAATAGGGAACACCAACATGACTTTCACTTTTTGATATATTATGGTTCCTTCGCCTTGATAAGAAACGAATCGGTAAGCGCAAGGGTATTTGGGAGCTGCCGAACCTCTTACAATTTAATATTTCTACCTTTTGATATTTCAGGATCCTTTCCTAATGACGTGAATAGGAGGATTAGTCCCATGAGAAGGTTACGCTTTTAAACAACTATCCTACGAAACCGGAGAAGGTCCAATGTAATACTTACTTGAGAAACGGTACATTCTGATGAAATGAGGAAATTCCCATGTACACGGTAAGGACGCTTTAGGATTACAACAGCAATGGAGTGAGTCCCAAGTACAGTTTAATTTCAAAGTAGACTAAACGGCTGGCAAGTGCACTGCCAGCCGTTTTTGTTGTCTATTCACTATGAATCAGTAGCTGATGATTTCGTAGCCGTCCTCTGTCACCAGCACCTGGATTTCCCACTGCGCAGAGGGGAGCCCGTCTTCCGCGTAAATCGTCCAGCCGTTTTCTTCGTCCGTGTAGATGTCGGGCTTTCCCATATTGATCATCGGCTCTATGGTGAAGCAAAGTCCGGGAACCATCAGCATTTCCGTGCCCTTCTCGGTGACGTAGCTGACCCACGGATCCTCGTGAAATTCCAGCCCGATGCCGTGGCCGCCCACCTCTCTTACAACGGAATAGCCTTGGCTCTTCACATAGTCATTGATTGCCTGCCCCATGTCGCCGAGGAATCCCCAAGGCTTGACCGCCTTCAATCCCTCCTGCAGCGCCTGCCTGGCAACCTCT
>ONEN01000063.1 GCA_900316815.1 uncultured Eubacteriales bacterium
TTTCCCTTGCGCACGGTCTTGTTCGCTGTGTCGGTGCCGTCGCCCGAGGTGCGGACGGGCTTTGCCACCTGCTCGCGCTTGAGCGCCGCCTGCACCGCTGCCGACCGGGGCTTGACATCCTCTTTTGCCTGATCCTTTTCTCTTTCGAGCGCCGCCTGCTTTGCCGCCGCAGCAGCCGCTTCCGCAGCCTTGCGCGCCGCCTCGATCGCCTCCTGGCGCTTCTGGATCTCATAGACGCGCTTGGGCATGACGAGCATCAGACGGATGGTGTCCTCGCGGATGTTCTCGATCATCTCGTCGAACATGTCGAAACCTTCCAGACGGTACTCCACAACCGGGTCGTGCTGACCGTAGGAACGCAGACGGATACCCGCCTTGAGCTGATCCATCGCGTCGATGTGATCCATCCAGTGGGTGTCTACGCTCTTGAGCAGGTACACGCGCTCCATCTCGCGGATGGTCTCTGCCGGCAGCAGCTCCTCGTTCTCCTTGAAGATGGCGAGGGCGTCGTCCTTGATCATCTGACCGATCTCGCCTGCCTCCATATCCTCGAGGTCGTCGAGATCGAGCTTGTATTTCTCCTCGTCGCTAATGATCCAGCCCTTGTAGTATTCGACAAGGCTCTGGTAGTTCCAGTTCTCCTTGGGTCCCTCGGGCAGATAGTGAACAACAGAGGTGTCGATGGTATCGTTAAGCATCTTGAGCACGGTATCGTGGAGGTCCTCGCCGTCGAGCACCTGGTCACGCTGACCGTAGATGATCTCACGCTGACGGTTGAGCACGTCGTCGTACTGGAGAACGTCTTTACGGATGCCGAAGTTGCGCAGCTCAACCTTCTCCTGCGAGCTCTCGATGATGTTGGAGAGCATTTTGTTCTCGATGGGCGTGTCCTCGTCCACGTTCATGCGCTCCATCATCGCGCGCATACGGTCGCCGCCGAACAGACGCATGAGGTCGTCCTCGGTGGAGAGGAAGAAGCGGCTGACGCCGGGGTCGCCCTGACGGCCCGAACGGCCGCGCAGCTGGTTGTCGATACGGCGCGACTCGTGGCGCTCGGTGCCGATGATCATCAGACCGCCCGCTTCGCGCACCTGATCCGCCTCGCCCTTGATTTCTTCCTTATATTTTTCGTTCAGCTCTTGGAACGTCTTTCTCGCCTCGAGAATCTCCTCATTGTCGGTCTCGGCGTAGCCGGTCGCCTCCTCGATCAGCTCCTCGGGATAGCCCTGCTTGCGCATGGAGGATTTTGCCATATACTCCGCGTTACCGCCGAGAATAATATCGGTACCGCGGCCTGCCATGTTGGTGGCAATGGTAACCGCGCCGAACTTGCCTGCCTGCGCGATGATCTCCGCTTCCTTGTCGTGCTGCTTCGCGTTCAGCACGTTGTGCTTGATGCCGCGGCGCTTGAGCATCTTGGAGAGGTGCTCGGATTTCTCAATCGAAATGGTACCGACCAGCACGGGCTGACCCTTTTCATGCACCTCGGCGATCTGGTCGATAACCGCGTTGAACTTGCCGTTTTCGGTCTTGAATACCGAGTCGGGCAGATCCTTACGGATGACGGGCTTATTGGTGGGAATCTCCACAACGTCGAGCTTATAGATCTCCTGGAACTCCTCGGACTCCGTCTGACCGGTACCGGTCATGCCCGACAGCTTATTGTACAGACGGAAGTAGTTCTGGAAGGTGATGGTGGCGAGGGTCTTGCTTTCGGACTGCACCTTCACGCCTTCCTTCGCCTCGATTGCCTGGTGCAGACCCTCGTTGAAGCGTCTGCCGTACATCAGACGGCCCGTGAACTCGTCGACGATGATGACCTCGCCGTCCTTGACAACGTAGTCCACGTCGAGCTTCATCACGCCGTTCGCCTTGATTGCCTGATTGACATGGTGCTGGATGGTCAGGTTGTCGGGATCGGTGAGGTTTTCAATGCCGAAAAACTCCTCCGCCTTCTTGACGCCGAGCTGGGTGAGTGTGGCGGTTTTCTGCTTTTCGTCCACCACATAGTCAATATGGTTGGCGGCGTAGTATTCGTCCATATCCTCCTTGGAGTCGATTTCGGTAAAGCGCTCCAGCTTGAGGGTTTTGGCGAGCCTGTCGGCGCGCTCGTAAAGGTCGGTGGACTTGTCGCCCTGACCCGAGATGATCAGCGGGGTACGCGCCTCGTCGATGAGGATGGAGTCAACCTCGTCCACGATGGCGAACGCGTGACCGCGCTGCACCTTGTTTTCCTTATAAACGACCATGTTGTCGCGCAGGTAGTCGAAGCCCAGCTCGTTGTTGGTGCCGTAGGTGATGTCGGCGTTGTAGGCCTCTTTTCTGGCGTTGTTTTCGAGGTCGTGAACGATCAGACCCACCTTGAGTCCCATATACTTATAGAGCTTGCCCATCCACTCGGAGTCGCGGCGGGCGAGGTAGTCGTTGACGGTGACGATGTGGACGCCGTTGCCGGTCAGCGCGTTAAGATAGGCGGGCAGGGTAGCCACGAGGGTTTTACCTTCACCTGTCTTCATTTCGGCGATACGGCCCTGATGGAGCACGATGCCGCCGATCACCTGTACGGGGAAGTGCTTCATGCCCAGCACGCGCCAGCTTGCCTCGCGGCAGGCGGCAAAGGCGTCGGGCAGAATCTGGTCGGTCGTCTCGCCGTTGGCAAGGCGCTCCTTGAGCACCGCTGTCTGGCTTTTCAGCTCGCTCTCCGACATAGCGGCATACTTGCTCTCCAGCGCGAGCACCTTGTCAGCGATGGGCTGAACGCGCTTTACCTCGCGCTTGCTGTAGTTGCCGAACAATGCTTTTAAAAAGTTTGCCATGTATGATTTCCTTTCTCTTCCTGTGTGTATTCTATATTAAGGTAATTTCTTACGCTTACAGGTGTATCCTTGTGCGGTGCGCACACAGCTGCACGCTCACATGTTGCCGCGCAGCTGTGCGGCGGCGGTCAGCGTCGCCTCTGCCAGAGGAATGGCGTATTCGCTGCCCGCGCCCGCGTTTTCCACCACGCACGCAAAGGCGAGCGGACAGTCTTCGTCGGTGGTGTAGCCGACGAACCACGCGTTGGGAGCCTTCTCCTCGCCCACCTCGGCGGTACCGGTTTTCCCGTGGACGGTCAGACCGCCGAGCGTATACTCGGGCATGATCTCCCCCACCTGCGCGGCGGTGCCTGCACTGAGCAGGTCGTAGTTTTTATTGCGGGTAACGCCGATATCCTTCAGCAAATCGCCCGTGCCGCTCTTGATGTAAGTCGGGCTGACGGCGGTTCCCTGATTGGCGACGGCAGCGCAGATGATCGCCATCTGCATGGGGTTCACCTTGTCCTCGTAATCGCCCGAGCCCTGGCCGACGCCTGTCCAGCCGAGAAGGTTCACATCGTTTTCGGGCGCCTTGTAGTGCCCCTTGGGCGTGCCGATGTCGTCAACGGCAAAGGACATGTTGATGCCCATCTTCTCCGCCATGGCGTTCATCTTTTCGGGGCCGAGCTCTACCGCGAGCTTGGCAAACACGATGTTGCAGGAATGCTCCATCGCGCCCTTGAGGTCGAGCTCGCCGTGCGCGGTCTCGTTGTAGCAGTGCACCTCGTGTTCGCCGATCATCTCCGTGCCCTCACAGTACCAGGTGCGGTCGTAGATATCGGGGATATTCTCAATCGCGGCGGCAGCCGTCACGATCTTGAAGATGGAGCCGGGGGTAAAGGTAGAGGAAAGCACATTGTCGAGGTACACGCCGTCATACAGGCTCTCGTTCTCCTCGGTGATGTGCGGGGGATCCTGCGGATCGTAGCCGGGCGTGCTGACAGAGCAGATGACCTCGCCCGTCTTGTAGTTATACACGACGCACGCGCCGCGCTTTGGCTCCTCAAAGCCCGTATAAAGCGTATTGTAGGCAGCGGCGCAGGTATCGGCGTCCACCGTGAGGGTGATGTCACGCGAGGAGCGCATCGACTGCGGCATATTCAGACCCCAGACAAGGCTGTAGCCCGTGAGGTTGGAGCGGTACTTGCTCTGCACCGCCGTGGAAATATTCAGGCTGTCGTCGCCCACCGTGTGGAGAAGCGCCTTGCGGACGGTCTCGTCCTCGTTGTACACGCGCTTGCCGTCGACAGTCTGCGCGAGCGGATTGCCGCTGCGGTCCAGAATTTTTCCCGCCTGCTCCAGTCCGCCGTTGCCCGAGATGTGGGCGTTATAGGGTTGATCCACCCAATCCTTTGCGCCGATCACCAGCTCAACCGTAAAGAAGCCGATGCCCGCGATAAAGGCGATTGTCAAAATTAATATCAGTGTGCTCCGTCTGAGCGTTTTTTTCATCTGCCCGCCAACCTTTCTGCTATAAGAGTTGAGAGTCGAGAGTTAATGGTTGAGATTATCTGTTAAGTGCGCGGCCGCGCCGTTTTGACCCTATGGGTTTACCGCTTGATGGAATAGGTTCTCTCGTCCGCCGCCTTGATAAACGCGAGCAGACCCCAGCAGGAAATAACACTGGAACCGCCCGAGCTGATGAACGGGAAGGTAACGCCCGTCAGCGGCAGAATATCGGTCGCGCCGAAGATGTTCAGCGAGAGCTGCACCACAAGCAGTCCCGCCGCGCAGCAAGCCGACACGGAATAGAAGGTGCTGCGGCTCCTGGTGCTGATGGCGCGCGCGTAAATCATGAGCAGCGCCACCGCGATCGCGATGATGATCGCCACGATAACGCCCATCTCCTCGGCGACGAGGGCGAATACCAGGTCGCTTTCGGAGGCAAAATACTGCTTGAAATAGCCGTTGCCGATACCGACGCCGAACAGACCGCCGCTGGCGATATAGGTGAGCACGCGCACCTGCTGGTAGCCCGCGCTGTCGCTTGCGTACTCCCACACATGCCGCCACGCCTTAAAGCGGTTGGCAACATAGGGCTTGAATCGGAGGACGATGACCACGCCGAACACCGCCGCGGCGAGCGCGAGAATAACGGTTTTGAAGTCACCCGACCGCATGAAGGCAATCAGCAGGAAGGTGACAAAGAAGATCAGCGCCGTGCCGAAGTCGCCCATGAGCGCGAGCAGTCCCACGCACACCACGGAGAACACGATCAGCTCGATCAAATTCTTTTTGGTCTGCAGGTGGTCGAGCGCGCTGGCGCCGATAAAAATGAAAATCGTCTTGACCAGCTCGGAGGGCTGGAAGGAAATGGAACCGATGTACACCCAGTTCGCCGCGCCGTTCGTCACCCTGCCGAGCACAATGCTTGCCGAGAGCATCAGCACCGCGATGATCATCATGGGAAGGCGGATCTTCTGCACCCTGTCGGGATCCTCAATAAACTTGATAATAAAGCAGTAAAGCACGATGCCCAGCGCCGCCGCGATCAGCTGCACATACGCCGACCGCTCCACCTGCCGCACCAGCATCATCACGCCGATGCCCGTCAAAAACAGACCGAGCGCCTCCAGCTCAAAGTTGACGCGCCGCAGCGCGAAGTACGAAACGGAGAAAAAGCCCCATTCCACCGCCGCCAGTGCGCCGAAGAGGATCATAGGCGCGTACACATTGGTGGCGTCGTTCCAGAACATCGCCTCCACCGCCATAAACAGGTGGAACATGGTGATCATAAACATCAGCTTCCACGCCTGAATGGCAGGCTTGTCGCTGACCTTGGAGAAGAAGGGACTGGAGCGCAGCGGAGAATTGAAGTCGTCGCCGCGCCTGAGCTGGTATTCCGTGTTGCCCACGGTGATGATGTCGTCAATGAGCACCTGCGCCCTGCCGTGTATCCGCACGCCGTTCACAAAGGTGCCCGACATGGAGCCGACGTCCGAAATAAACCAGCCCGCGCTTCTGCGCAGCAGCACGCAGTGGTTGCGCGATACCGACAGATCGTTGATGACAATGTCGCTGGACTTGCTTCTGCCGATGGAATTTTCCCAGAACACTACGGGAATCATGCCGCCCGAATTGGGATTATAGAGCGACACCAGCGGCTTTTCGGGACGCCTGCGGCGGCGCATCGCCGCATAGCACTGATAGACGATAACAAAGGCGAGCACCGGCATGATCATGCGCAGCCCCACCACGCCCGCGTCATAAAGTACGGAAATATCAAACAAAAAGCAAACCTCCTTTTGTCATGGGATCGGTTGTCTGATTCGATGTACGAATGATTCTTTGAGGGTTATGAGATAGCTATACAAATTAAATCATACTCCAAACAGGGGAAAAAGTCAACCTTCCGACAAATAAAAGTCATGTAAAGTCGCTGCGTAATTGCGAATTTTCCTATTGAAACCTCCCCGCAAATAGTGTATAATAATGTGAATAGTTTTAATTTTAGAAGGTGATACAATGGTAACAAGAGAAGATGTGGAAAACATCGCTTTGCTTTCCAAGCTGTTTGTGCCCGAGGAGGAACTGGACGGTCTCACAAAATCGATGCAGGAAATCATCGGCTTTGCGGACACCATCAGCAGCGCGCCGTCAAGCGACGGGGGCTTTGACAACATCAACAACCTGTCCAACGTATTCCGCGAGGACGAGGTCGTGCCGTCTTATCCCGTTACGGAAATTCTGAAAAACGCGCCTGAACAGGCGGAGGACCATTTCCTGGTCAGAAACAGAGAGTGAGGCGCGCTATGGGTTTGATTGCTGCAATACACGATAAGCTCACCTCCAAGCAGGTCTCCTGCACGGAGCTGACAAAGAGCTACCTGACAGAAATTGAAAAAGCCAACGGCGACCTCAACGCCTACGTCTGCGTCACCGCGGACGAAGCGCTGCGGGCAGCCGAAATAACAGATAAAAAAATCGCGGCGGGCGAGGAGATCGGTATGCTCGAGGGCGTACCCATGACCCTCAAGGACAACATGTCCACCAAGGGCATCGACACCACCTGCTGCTCCAAAATCCTGACGGGCTACAAGCCCATTTTCGACGCCACCGTCTGGGAGCTGCTCAAGGCGCAGAACGCCGTCATGCTGGGCAAAACCAACATGGACGAGTTCGCCATGGGCTCCTCCTGCGAAAACTCCTGCTTCGGCGGCGCCGCCAACCCCTTCAACATCAACCATGTGGCGGGCGGCAGCTCGGGCGGCGTGGCAAGCGCCGTCGGCGGCAACATCGCGGCATACGGCCTCGGCTCCGACACGGGCGGCTCCATCCGCCAGCCGGCTTCCTTCTGCGGCGTTGTGGGTCTCAAGCCCACCTACGGCGCGGTATCGCGCTACGGCCTGATCGCCTACGCCAGCTCGCTCGACCAGATCGGCCCCATCACCCGCAGCGTAGAGGACGCCGCCATCGTCTTTGACGCCATCGCCAAGCCCGACAAGCGCGACTCCACCTGTCTGGGCGCCGGGGGCGGCGACACCTATTCGCAGCTCAACAACGACATCAAGGGCATGAAGATCGGCATCGCGCGCGAGTATCTCGACGGAGTGCGCGACGACGTCAAGGAGGCGGTGCTCGGCGCGGCGAAGGTCTACGAGAGCCTCGGCGCGGAAATCGTCTATTTTGACCTGCCCGTTCTCAAATTCGCCCTGCCCGTATACTATATTATCGCCTGCGCGGAGGCTTCCTCCAACCTCGGCCGCTACGACGGCATCCGCTACGGCTACAAGACCGCGCACTACAACGGCACCCACGACATGATCTGCCGCACCCGCAGCGAGGGCTTCGGCGAGGAGGTCAAGAGAAGGATCCTGCTCGGCACCTATGTGCTCTCGGCGGGCTACTACGACGCGTACTATAAAAAGGCGACCGACCTGCGCGGCACCATCATCAACGCGTTCAACGACGCGTTCGCGCACTGCGACGTCATTCTCGCGCCCACCGTGCCCATGACCGCCTTTGAAAAGGGACACGCCACCTCCGACCCGATCGAGACCTATCTCACCGACATCTGCACCGTTCCCGTCAACATCGCGGGGCTGCCGGGCGTATCGGTTCCCTGCGGCTTCAACGCCAAGGGTATGCCCATCGGTATGCAGCTCATCGGCAAGAGCTTCGGCGAGGCGACCATTCTCAACGCCGCGTACCGCTACCAGCAGGCGGCGCCCGAGAAATTTACGGATACAAAGTGGGGTGTAAAGCTGTGAAATATGAATTAGTTTCGGGTTTTGAGACCCACATTGAATTATCGACCAAAACAAAGATATTCTGCGGCTGCACCACGCAGTTCGGCGGCGAGCCCAACACGCATTGCTGCCCCGTGTGCATCGGTCTGCCGGGCACCCTGCCCGTGCTCAACCGCGAGGTGGTGCGCTTCGCGATCAAGGCGGGTCTGGCGGTTCACGGCAGAATTGCCGAGGTCGCCAAGATGGACAGAAAGAACTACTGCTATCCCGATTTGGCGAAGGCATACCAGATCAGCCAGCTCTACGCGCCCCTGATCATCGGCGGCTACATCGAGCTAAGCAACGGCAGAAAGATCCGCCTGCACCACATCCACATCGAGGAGGACGCCGGAAAGCTGATTCACCAGCACGGCGACACCTATGTGGACTACAACCGCGGCGGCGTGCCGCTGATCGAGATCGTCTCGGAGCCGGACATCCGCTCCATCGACGAGGCGAAGGAGTATGTGGAAAAGCTCCAGCAGGTCATGCGCTGGGTGGGCATTTCCGACTGCAAAATGCAGGAGGGCTCCATGCGCTGCGACGTCAACATCTCCGTCCGTCCCGAGGGCACGGAGGCGTTCGGCACACGCACCGAAATCAAAAACATGAACTCCATCACCAATATTGCCCGCGCGATGGAGTATGAATACGACCGTCAGGTCGACCTGCTCGAAAGCGGC
>ONEN01000072.1 GCA_900316815.1 uncultured Eubacteriales bacterium
TTGGTGGGAATCTCACTTTCGTCAAGGTAAGTCTTGTAGGGGATTTTGTTTTCTTTCATGTCGGTTTCTCCTTTATATGGAATCAGAATGTTTACGGGAAACACAGGGTTTTCGGACGAATAAATGCCGCCGGGCACTCTCCCCCGCCTTTGGAAACGTTTCTTAAACGCAAAAAACCCGTCCCCGCAATTGCTTGCCGGGACAGGAATCATCCTGCGGTGCCACCCTGCTTGGCGCAAACGCTGCGCCCTCTCATGCGTACTGACATACGCCGACCCTGTTCACGGCAGGTCACGCCGTCGCCCATACTCTGCGCCGCATTTCTGTTTGCCCTCGGAAGTCCATTCAGCCCTGCGTTCTCTGCCGCGCTCCCACCGTCCGCGGCTCTCTGCGAGAGAAGGAACAAAGCCTACTCACTCTTCCTCATCGGTTTAGACACATTTTACAACAAAGTTTATCAAAAGTCAATAGTTTTATCAAAAAGTTTTAGCAAGTCAAAGCGATAAAGTTTTTCATCGCCGATAAATAACCGTAAAAACCACCTTATTTTCTGCTGCGCGGTACTTTTCATTTCCCGCGAATTGTGCTATACTGATGAAAAAGAACTCATTACGGGAGGCTGCCATGCTGTTTATTGAATACCCCAAATGCTCCACCTGTCGGAAGGCAAAGAAATGGCTGGACGATCACGGTGTTGCCTACACGGACAGACACATCAAAGAGAACAACCCCACCTACGAGGAGCTGAAGGAGTGGAGCGCGCGCAGCGGTCTGCCGCTGAAGCGGTTCTTCAACACGAGCGGACAGCTCTACCGCTCGCTGCAGCTCAAGGACAGGCTTCCGTCCATGAGCGAGGACGAGCAGCTCCGCCTGCTGGCGAGCGACGGTATGCTGGTGAAGCGGCCGCTGGTCGTCACCGACAGCGCGGTGCTCACGGGCTTTAAGGAAAAAGAGTGGGAACAGCTGCTGGGCTGACACAAGCGGAGGTCAAGATGAAACGGAGAGATTACATCAGCTGGGACGAATATTTCATGGGCGTTTCGCTGCTGGCGGCAAAGCGCAGCAAGGACCCCAACACGCAGGTGGGCGCGTGCATTGTGGACGGCGGCAATATCATTCTGTCCACGGGCTACAACGGCTTTCCCTACGGCTGCTCGGACGACGTGTATCCATGGGAGCGCGAGGGCGACGACACCAAATACAACTATGTGGTACACGCGGAGCTGAACGCGATTCTCAACGCGCGCGGCAAGGACCTGAAGGGGGCGCGGCTGTATGTTGACCTCTTCCCCTGCAACGAGTGCGCCAAGGCGATCATCCAGTCGGGCATCGCGGAGGTAGTGTATCTCTACGACAAGTACGCCGACTCCGACGCCACGCGCGCGTCAAAAAAAATGCTGACCTCGGCGGGGATAAAGCTGACGCAATTTACCACCGACAAGGACAGCATCACATTGAATTTCAACAAATGATCCCCCGTTACTCCGCGTCGTCGCGGATATTGCCCTCGCGGACATGGGGCTGAATGAAGTGTTCAAAGGAATATTGCCACAACGCCGCCGAGCCTTCGGCGGTGTTTTTGTTGCGGCTGAGTATCTGACTGAGCCTCACCCCGTTGCGCCGCCACATCGCGCCGCCGGTGGCGTTGTTGAGCATGGCAGGCTGCACATTGTCGAGAGTGCGGGCGAACCGCGCCTCGGGCGTTCTGCCCTCCTCAAACTCATCCCACAGGGTGCGCAGCTTTTCGCCCTGGTCGGGCGGCAAAAGGCTGTAGAGGCGGTCCGCCGCCTTCAGCTCGCGCTCGCGCTGCGTGGCGCACCCCTGCGCGTCATAGGCGTATGTGTCTCCCGCGTCGATTTCCACGACGTCGTGTATCAGGATCATGGAGATCGTTCGCAGCACGTCGATGGGCTCGTTGGCGTATTCGCTGAGCAGCAGGCACATAAGCGCCATGTGCCACGCGTGGTCGGCGTCGTTCTCATGTTCTTTTCCGTTGGAGAGCAGCGTCTGACGGAGAATCGACTTCTCCTTGTCCGCTTCGAGAATAAAGCGGAACTGCTGCTCCAGTCTTTCGTTATCCGACATTTTTTCACCGTCCCGAAATCAAAAACTGACGCGCCGCTCGTTTGAGTGATGCGTCAGTTTTCTTTTCATAGATTACCAGCGATCGTTGAGATTCGCCTTGGCAGACTTAGCGCTCTGCGCCTTGCTCTGCTTTCTGCCGTGCATCAGCAGAATGAAAGCAACAACGCCGAGAACCGCAGCAACCAGCAGCAGCCATACCCACATGTTGGCGGATGTCTTTACATCAGCCGTGTTGGCGTCTGTCGTCTTGTTGGAAGACTTTTCAAGCGCCTTCGCGGTCACCTCGTTCGCCCTGGACGCCGTTTTGGACGCCTGGGAAGCGGCAGTAGTCGCGGGCTTGGTGGGAGCGGTTGTGCCGCCGATAAGACCAATACCGTTCGAACCGTCGGTGATGGAGAAGATCGCGGGGCTTGTCGCCTGCGTTGCAGGAGCGGCAGTGGTCGCGGGAGCACCTGTAGTTGCGGGAGAGGTCGCGATAGTGGTCGCGGGAGCCGCCTTTTCTGTAGCAGGCTCGGCAGCGGCCTTGGTTGCAGCCTCGGTAGCAGCCTCGGTTTCCTTTTCGGTTGCGGGCTCTGTGTCCTCAAAAACAGCCTCGGGGCGAGTCGCTTCCGTCTCCGCCTCGGTCACAGCCTCGATCCTCGCCCGGGTTGCAGGCTCGGGATCCGCGACTGCGGGAGTGAACGAGTACTCAACAGCGTCGTCGCTGAAGAGCTTCTCGTATGTTTTGGCGTCAACAACGCCGGTAGCGTCAAGGCCGTTCGCAATCTGGAAGTTGCGTACAGCCTCCTCGGTGTAGTCACCGAAGATACCGGTTGTATCCAGCTCATAGTAGCCAAGCTCGGTGAGCTTAACCTGAATGGTGGCAACCTTGTCACTGAAATCGCCGATCTTCGCCACGACGACAGTGGATGCCTTGCTCGGCTTCGCCGTCTCTGTTGTTTCTTCTTCAGCAACATGCTCGGTTTCGGGTTCGGTTTCGGGTTCGGTCTCGGGCTCTGTCTCAGGCTCCGTTTCGGGCTCTGTTTCAGGCTCGGTTTCGGGTTCGGTCGCAGGCTCTGTCTCAGGCTCTGTCTCGGGCTCCGTTTCGGGCTCGGTCTCAGGCTCTGTAGCGGCGGGTTCTGTTGCCTTTGTTGCGGCGGGAGCGCTGTCGGAATAGAGAATCTCTCTGTCCGCACCGGCGATTCCGTCAGGCGTCAGACCTGCGTTCTGCTGGAATGCCTTGAAGGCAGCCTCCGTCATTTCGCCGAAGTCGCCGTCAAGAGGACCGTCGTAGTATCCCAGCTCCGCAAGGCGGGTCTGAATCTTCACAACCTCCTCATCATTGGAGCCTTTGCTCCAAACGGTGGGCTTGCTCTTCGCGGTTGACGTGCCGGTTGTGGTCGGCTCGTCCGCGTCGGAAGAATCAGAGGACTCCGAAGAGCCGGACGACGTGCTGGAGGGCGATACACTGGAATGACCTCTGGAATCAAAGTAGTAGGTGGTGCCGTCAATGGTTCTGGACGTATCCACAATGTACTCGCCGTTCTCATAGTAGTAGTAATTGCCGTTGAAGTTTTCCCAACCTGTGTCAGGATAGGTCACCGCCGTCAGCTTGAACCAGCAATCCCAGTTGTTCCAACCGTTCTCGCCGATTTGCTGATAGCAAACTCCGTAGTCGCTGCCGCGAGCGTCGACTTCCATACCATCCTCGATGTAAACACCGACGTGGTTCGGTCTGGAAAGACCGAGGCCGTGTACACGCGGAATACCGCCGGAAACGTAGCCCCAATCTCTTCCGTTAGCCTGCGCATCGGAAAGCATACTGGTTCTGTCACCGCCGCAATAGGACCAGATTAACCCTGAGCAGTCGACGGCGCCCGGGGAGGAACCTCCCCACACGTAGCTCCATCCCTCGTAGTACGCATTAAGCGCGTACTCAGCCAAACCTGCGCCTGTTCCGGACGCGCCCGCGGAGATACTGCCGCCGACGGCGCCGACACTGGCTACGGTAACTGTGCTGAGTGCTACAGCGATGAGCTTTTTCATCCTGTTCATTGCTATTACCTCCAATTTTATAACAAGTGTTTATTATTTCCTCAGAAGAATTAAGTTACAACGAGAAAATCACTTGTTAACAAATTTGTAACAATTATACCATCTTTATTGCAAAAGGTCAACCCCTTTACAGTTTTTTTTGAAACCGAGGGAATTTCGGTTAAAACGCTTAACTATTGTTTCCTGTTTGAAATAATTTGGAGATTTTTTATTACAATATCGTAAAAACTCCCGATACACCCGCAGAGGGGCGCCGATTTTGCGCCTGTTTTGTCGGTTCTTGCTTTTTTACCCTCTGCGATTTCATACGGCAAACGCCTCTTTCACAGCGCGGTACGGACCGGAAGGGGATGTCGGCGGCCTTTTGTGAAAATTTGGTGATAATGCAAAAAAGCAATTGCAACTGCGAAGCTTTTATAGTATAATAGATTTGATTCGGTGTGTTTTGCCCCAAAGGTTATGCTGTCGGGGTGCCACCTTCACCCGCTTTTTCATATAATGACATTAATTTTTAGAAATCGGACGGCACGGTAAACAAACAGTTACGGGTGAAAAGGAGCCATAAACGGACAGCTGACACAATCGGCGCAGATATAATCAGCCGAAATGAGCTTATCGGTGCGGTCTGAAGGTTGAAAGGATTTTGAAAATGAAAAAAATTATCAGCGCGATTCTTGCGCTCGCTCTCTGCGCGAGCGTTGCGGTTGCGGCGTCGGGCTGCGGCTGCCAGAAAAACAAGAATAAAGACCTCAACTCCAACTCGAGCGGTCCCGGCTACAAAATCGAACCGACCAAGCCCGACTTTGAGGAAGGCGATTTCAGCTTCTACCGCCTCAACGACCAGGAGGTAAAGGTGACCGTTTACAAGGGCTCCTCCAAGAACGTGACCATCCCCTCCAAGGCAAGCGGCGCGAAGGTAACCGTTATTGAGGCGAACCTCTTCCAGAATTCCGACATCGAGTCTGTCACCATCCCCGACACCGTCATGGAGATCCAGAAGTACGCCTTCTCCGGCTGTCAGAACCTCAAGGAGGTCACCATTCCCGAGGGCGTCAGAACCATCGGCGTCAACGCCTTCTGGAACTGCAAGAACCTGAAAACCATTAACCTCCCCACCACGCTGAAAAGCGTTGACTGGAACGCGTTCTCCGCAACGGGCATTGAGTCCATCACCATTCCCGAGAGCAAGACCTTCACCACGCTCAAGGAAAAGCTGTTCTTCCAGTGCGCCAACCTCAGGGAGGTCACCGTTCCGATTACCATCACCAACATTGCAGACGACACCTTCAACGAGTGCGCGCAGGATCTGACCATCAAGGCCTACACCGGCTCCTATGCGATTTCCTACGCCAAGAGCCACAACATCAACTATGAAGAAATGGCGAGATAATCCGCCGCCCGGGAGCGCCGTCCCGCGGCGGTCGCTCCCTATAAAGTAAAAAAATAAGAGGTAGATTTTATGAGCAACAAAGAGTATCCCATTGTGGATAACGCGGAAAGCTTTGAGGCGGCGCTCGCAAGAGTGAGAGCCGCGCAGCAGGCGTTTTCCGTATTCACACAGGAGCAGGTGGACAAAATTTTCCTTGCGGCCGCCACGGCGGCGAGCCGCGCCAGACTTCCCCTCGCCAAAATGGCGGTTGCGGAAACGGGCATGGGCGTAGCCGAGGACAAGGTCATCAAAAACCATTTTGCCTCCGAGTACATCTACAACGCCTACAGAGATGTCAAGACCTGCGGCGTTATTGAGGAGGACAAGGTTTACGGCACCAAAAAGATTGCGGAGCCCATCGGCGTCATCGCTGCCGTTATCCCCACCACCAACCCCACATCCACCGCGATTTTCAAGGCGCTGCTTTGCCTGAAAACCCGTAACGGCATCATCATCAGCCCCCATCCCCGCGCCAAGAAGAGCACCATTGAGGCGGCGCGCATCGTACTGGAGGCGGCTGTCGCGGCAGGCGCTCCCGATGGCATCATCAGCTGGATCGACGTTCCCTCGCTTGAGCTGACCAACATGCTGATGCAGGAAGCGGACTGCATTCTCGCCACGGGCGGTCCCGGTATGGTAAAGGCTGCCTATTCCAGCGGCAAGCCCGCTCTGGGCGTCGGCGCGGGCAACACCCCCGCCATCATCGACGAAACCGCCGACATCCTGCTTGCGGTCAACTCGGTCATCCACTCCAAAACCTTTGACAACGGCATGATCTGCGCGTCCGAGCAGAGCGTTATCGTCAGCGACAAAATCTATGACGCGGTAAAGGCGGAATTTAAGGCGCGCGGCTGCTACTTCCTCGACCCCGAGGAAACCGAAAAGGTGCGCAAGACCATCATCATCAACGGCGCGCTGAACGCGCGTATCGTCGGACAGAAGCCCGTCACCATCGCGTCTCTCGCGGGTGTCACGGTTCCCGAGAGCACCAAGATCCTGATCGGCGAGGTGGAATCCGTCGATATCAGCGAGGAATTCGCGCATGAAAAGCTCAGTCCCGTGCTGGCTATGTATAAATCCGAGAGCTTTGACGACGCGCTGGCAAAGGCGGAGCAGCTGATTGCCGACGGCGGCTACGGCCACACCTCCTCCATCTATCTGGACACGGTCACCCAGCAGGAGAAGCTCGACCGCTTCGCGGCAAGAATGAAAACCTGCCGTATTCTGGTCAACACTCCCTCCTCGCAGGGCGGCATCGGCGACCTTTACAACTTCAACCTCACTCCCTCGCTGACGCTGGGCTGCGGCTCCTGGGGCGGCAACTCGGTGAGCGAGAACGTCGGCGTAAAGCACCTGCTGAACATCAAAACCGTTGCCGAGAGGAGAGAAAACATGCTTTGGTTCAGAGCGCCCGAAAAGGTATATATTAAGAAGGGCTGTATGCCCGTTGCGCTTCAGGAGCTGAAGGACGTGCTGGGCAAAAAGAGAGCCTTTGTCGTCACCGACTCCTTCCTGTACAAGAACGGCTACACCAAGCCGATCACCGATAAGCTCGACGCGATGAATATCCCCTACACGGTATTCTCCGACGTTGAGCCCGACCCGTCGCTCCTCTCCGCGCAGAACGGCGCGGAGGCCATGCGCAAGTTCGAGCCCGATGTGATTATCGCGCTCGGCGGCGGCTCCGCGATGGACGCGGCGAAAATCATGTGGGTGCTCTATGAGCATCCCGAAGCGGACTTTGCCGACATGGCAATGCGCTTCATCGACATCCGCAAGCGCGTTTACACCTTCCCCAAGATGGGCGAGAAGGCGTACTTCGTCGCTATCCCCACCTCCTCGGGCACAGGCTCCGAGGTCACCCCGTTCGCGGTCATCACCGATCAGGAAACGGGCATCAAGTATCCGCTTGCCGATTATGAGCTTATGCCGAACATGGCAATCGTAGACGCCGACAACATGATGAGCGGTCCCAAGGGACTCACCGCCGCCTCGGGCATCGACGCGGTATCCCACGCGCTGGAGGCATACGCCTCCGTCATGGCGACCGACTTCACCGACGGTCTGGCGCTCAAGGCGCTCAAGGTCATCTTTGAGTACCTGCCCGCCTGCTATGACAACGGCATGAACGAGCCCGTAGCGCGCGAAAAGGTCGCACACGCGGCAACCATGGCGGGCATGGCGTTCGCCAACGCTTTCCTCGGCGTGTGCCACTCCATGGCGCACAAGCTGGGCGCCTTCCATCACATCGCGCACGGCGTTGCCAACGCGCTTATGCTGGAGCAGGTGATCCGCTTCAACTCCGCCGAGGTTCCCACCAAGATGGGCACCTTCCCGCAGTATGACCATCCGCACACGCTGGCGCGCTACGCGGAGATTGCGCGCTTCCTCGGCTTTGTCGGCAAGGATGACGCCGAGAGCGTAGAGAAGCTGATTGACGGCGTCAACGCTCTGAAGGCGCGCGTCGGCATCAAGGAAACCATCGCCGACTACGGCGTGAGCGAGGAAGCCTTCCTGAGCACCCTCGACGGAATGACCGAGCAGGCGTTCGACGATCAGTGCACAGGTGCCAACCCGCGCTATCCGCTGATGAGCGAGATCAAGCAGATGTACCTGAACGCTTACTACGG
>ONEN01000138.1 GCA_900316815.1 uncultured Eubacteriales bacterium
ACGCCCTGCACAATGTCACGCTGCACATTGACAAGGGTGAGTTTGTCTTTATCGTAGGCGCGTCGGGCGCGGGCAAGAGCACCTTCCTCAAGCTGATCATGCGCGAGGAAACGCCCACCTCGGGTGAGATCACCATCAACGGCAACAAGCTGTCTACGCTGAAGAAGCGGCATGTGCCGTATCTGCGCCGCCACATGGGCGTGGTGTACCAGGACTTCCGCCTGATCGACAAAATGAATGTATTCGACAACGTGGCGTTCGCCATGCGCGCGGTGGGCGAGAGCGCTGCCACCGTCAAAAAGCGCGTGCCCTATGTGCTGGACCTGGTCGGCTTAAAGGATAAAATGAAATGCAAGCCCTCCGAGCTGTCGGGCGGCGAGCAGCAGCGCGTCAGTCTGGCGCGCGCGCTGGTCAACAACCCCGAAATCATCGTCGCGGACGAGCCTACGGGCAACATCGACCCCGAGCTGTCCCACGAGATCATCGACCTGCTGACGCGCATCAATTCCATGGGCACCACGGTGCTGGTGGTCACGCACGAGCACGAGCTGGTGCGCGAGTTCAACCAGCGCGTCATCGCTCTGGCAAAGGGCGAGATCATGGGCGACACCGCCACCATGGTCATTTCGCACGAGGAGCCTGCTCCCGAGGAAGCGATTCCCGAAGCGCCTGCTCCGGAGGAAGCGATTCCCGAAGCGCCCGTTCCCGATGCAATTCCCGGGGAAACGGCTGCCGAGGCGCCTGTCCCCGATGAAACACTTCCCAATGAAATCGTTCCGGAGGAAATCCTTCCCGAAGAAGGCATTGCCGCAGAGGAGACTGTTCCGTCGGACGCCGCTTTTGAGGAGCGCGGGTTCGACGACGCTGCGGAGGAGCCTGTTCCTCCCGCCGTGCCGGAGGAAGAAACGGCGCTTCCCGCACCGAGCGGCGCGCAGCCGCCCGCCGAGCCGTATGACGACGGGGAGGAGGACGGCTTCGGCTACAGCGACCGCGTCTTTGAGACAGTATATGTCGACGACAACGAGGAGTATCCCTCCGTCGCCATGCCGCGCTACCCCGGCGACGAGGCGGAAACGCCCGACTGATAAAACAAAACCCGAAAGGATCATGCTATGAAAGGCTTTGGCTATCTTGTAAAAGAGGGCTTCCGTAACGTCTACGCCAACCGCATCATGAGCATCGCGTCTATCTGCGTGCTGGTGAGCTGTCTGGTGATGACAGGCGCTGCGGCGCTGTTCTCGGTGAACGTACACAGCATTGTGGAAGAGGTGGAAAAGACAAACGAAACCTCGGTGTACATTCTCAAGGACCGCAGCGAGCTGGAGGCCAAAAATATCGGAACACAAATCGAAGCCATCGACAACGTGAAAACGGCGACCTTTGTTTCGCGTCACGTTGCGGTGGAGCAATTCAAAAGCACCCTGGGCGATCAGCTGTTTGACCGCATCAAGGACAAGGACCCCCTCAACGACGCGTTCCGCGTTTCGTTTGACGATCTGAGCAAATACGACGAGACCGTTGAGCAGATCAAGGCGATCGACGGCGTGCAGTCCGTGACCGACCGCCGCGACTTTGCCCGCAAGCTCTCCAAGGTGAGCAGCCTGGTGAGCTGGGTTTCGTTCGCCATCGTCGCCGCGCTGATCATGGTGTCGCTGTTCATCATCGCCAACACCATCCGCACCACCATGTATTCCAGGCGGTTTGAAATCAGCATCATGAAATCCGTCGGCGCGACCAATATGTTCGTGCGTATGCCGTTTCTGGTAGAGGGCATGGTGATCGGCGTCATCTCCGCCGCTCTGGCGACGGGCGTGCTGGCGCTGCTCTACAGAGCCGCCGTCGGCGTGGTGGACAGGATCGGTCTCGGCATCGACGCGGTACCGTTCACGTCGGTTCTGGTGCAGCTGGTGCTCTCCTTCCTCGCGGTGGGAATTTTGGTCGGCTTCTTCGGCGGCTTTATTTCCATCCGCAAATACCTGAAAAAGGAAGGAAACGAACTGCTCGGCTGGTAATGGGAAAGGAGTAATGCAGATGAAGAAATGGAAAGCGGCTCTGTGCGCCGCGCTGAGCCTTTGCGTCATGGCCGTACCCGTGTTGTCCGCGGTTACGGGCGCGGGGGCGGCGGAAAAGACCATTGAGGAGCAAATCGCGGAGCTGGACGAAAAGGGCGCCGAATATGACGCGGTGCTCCAACAGACGCCCGCAAGCATCTCCGAGAAGGAGGCGTACGGCACGGCGCTGCTCGGAAAGATTTCGGTCATGAATGAAAAGATCATTCTGACCCGTCAGTCCATGGATACAATCTCCAAGGACATCAAGGCAAAGCAGAGTGAAATTGACAAGAAGAACGTAGACGCAGACGGACAGGTGGACGCGCTGTGCGAGCGTCTGAGCCTGATATACATGGCGGGCAGCGCGGGCAATCTGGAGATTCTGCTCGGCGCCAAGAATTTCGGCGATTTTATCGACAAAATGCAGCTTGTAAAGACGCTGTCCGAATATGACAGGAAAATCATTGACGACGTCAACGGCAAAATCGGCGTCATCGAGAAGGACAAGAAGGCGCTGGAGGAGAAAAAGACCGCGCTGGAGAGCGAGGAAGCCAAGCTGAACAAGAGCATCAGCGACCTCAACGCGCTGGTGGAAAAGAACAAAAAGGAGCTGTCCGAGCTGACGGCAAAGAGCGCGGCGGAGCAGAAGGCAAAGACCGACGTCAGCGCCAAGACCGTGCAGCTGGAGGCGGAACAGGCGGAGGATATCAAGGCGGAGCAGGAGGCTGCCAAGTCCATGACCGCCGAGGAGGCTGCGGCGGCAAAAAAAGCGGCTGCCGAGGCGCAAAAGAAGGCGGCGCAGCAGGAGGACCCTTCCGACGATCCGGGTTATGAAGACGACGATTCCGGCGACAGCGGCGAGAGCGGCGGCGGTTCCTCCTCGGGCGGCGGCTCTTCCTCGGGCGGCGAGATAGCGTCCGACGGCTACACATGGCCGTGCCCGGGCTTCTACTTCCTGTCGTCCCTCTGGAACGAGGACAGAACCTCCTATAACCACGGCGCCATCGACATCGCGGGCGCCGGCATCTGGGGTGCTGCGGTGGTAGCGGCGGAGAGCGGCGTCGTTGACGATACCGTGACCTACTGCGTACATGATTACGGCAAGGATATGAGCGAGGACTGCGGCTGCGGCGGCGGCTTCGGCAACTATGTGTGGATGATACATCCCAGCGGCAAGCGTACCATCTACGCGCACCTCAGCCGGGTGGTCGTCAGCCCGGGTGAATCTGTGACCAAGGGACAGGTGATCGGCTATGTCGGTTCCACGGGTCACTCCACAGGACCGCACCTCCACTTTGAGTGCCGCACCGGCGCCGGCCGGGAAACCCGTTACAATCCCATGGACGAGCTGAGCGCCTATTGGGGCATGGTCTCTTACTGATGACCGACAGTATAAGATAAAAAAGCAGGGACGTGTTGGCAGCACGTCCCTTGTTTACTTTATAGGAAGCTTCTGTTCTTGCCGCTGATGAACGGGTTGAAGGAGAAACGTTTCCAAAGGCGGGAGAGAGCGCCCGCCGTCGCTTGCGGTATTATCCGACAGCCTCCAGCTTCTTGAGGATACGCGCGTTTACCTCCGTGTAATACGCCATATCCGCCGCCGACAGCGAGTCGGTGTCGATAGCATCCAGCTTGGAGAGGTATTCGGAGTATTTGGTCAGGTAGTCGGAGTACTCCGAGAGCAGCGACATATCGCCCGGGTTCTCCTGATATTTCTTCATAAAGGCGATGTACTCGTCGAAGAACGCCTCATAGCTGTCCATCGTTTCCTTGAACGACGGCGTCACCACGCCCGCGTCCGCTTTGGACTCTGCCTTGCTCTCTGCCTTGCTCTCTGCCTTGCTCTCTGCCTTGCTCTCCTGCTTGCTTTCGCCCGCCTTCTTCGTGTAGTATACAACGACGATTTTGGAGTCTATGGGCGCATAGGAGCTGCCGTCCGACTTTCCGTTGACGATGATTTCCTTTGTCACGCCCTCGTCCTTGGAGGCGTCCTCAACGGCACGGGTGCTTACATTGGTAAAGCCCTTTGATTCAATTTGCGTGATAACATCTTCGTAATACATATCCTCATGTTCAAGGTCGTATTTGCTGACAGGAATCCATTCCTTTTTTACGGAATGGTAATAGATTTGGATTTCCTTGTCCGACATCACAGAATCCCCCTGCTCAAAGGTGCTTTTGCCATCCACAGTCACCTTGGCAATGGTTTCGTTTTTTTCGTCGGAGCTGCTTTTCAGGTCGTCCATCCCGTTGTAATCAACGTTGGTGAACCCTGCCTCACGGAACATATCATACAGATTCTCGTAATCCATGGTCATCGCCTCGCTTGAGGAAACGGGCAGCGAAAGCTCTTTGGGCGCCTCGGTGGTTTCCTCCGACGATTTGGAAGACGACGATTTGGAAGACGACGCTTTGGCGGACGCCTCCTTGTCGCCGCAGCCCGTAAGAGCGAACGAGGAAAAGGCGCAGGCGCCTGCGAGCAGCAGGGCGAGTAGGGTTTGTTTTTTCATGAATAATTCCTCCTTGAAAATTTGTAGCGGTTTGAATACATGCTGTGTCGGACAACGGCATTCTCGGTCAGCTCAG
>ONEN01000139.1 GCA_900316815.1 uncultured Eubacteriales bacterium
CACGAATATGATGACATTCGATGCGTCGGAAAGGTGATCGGCACCATCGAACTGGATTGAAAAGTAATTAAATAACCGAGCCGTCCCGACTTTTTTCGGTGTTGGCTCGGTGATTTTATATATTGATCTCCGTAGACAACAGGGGAGAGTCCGCTCCCGCGCCGAAGCGGATGCGCTTGATGGTGTTTTTACCGACGATCCAGACATCCATCAGCTGTTCGTCGATGGTATCGGCTTTGCGGTCTTTAATGCCGCCCCAGGAGGCGATGACGCCGTCCTTGCCGAAGCACGCGTTGTAATAGGCGTCCTTTTTTACGCTGTCACGCGCGGAGGAGGCTGTGTAGCCGATGCCGAAGCTGACGGTCTGACGGGTGTAATTGCCGTCGGCGTCGGGCATGAGGGTGGAATTATTGAGCCTGTCACAGTGGCAGTGACCGCTCACGATCAGCTTGGCGCGCGATGTCCAGCCGCTGAAGCTTTTGGTTTTGACAAAAGTCTTCGATTTGCCGTCCTCAATTCCCGTAATGCCGTACACCTGATTGCCAAGGGTGATGGCGTCCTCTGTCTTTTTGGCGCTCTGCAGCACATGGTCATTATCATAGGTCAGCTTGTACATGGCGGTGGGCATTTCGGTGGAGAAGGTGCTGCCCTTGTTGACGGCGTCGAACAGGCTGTTGATCCGTATCAGAAATCCCTTGGCGTTGCGCAGGGTGGAGTCGAGCGCCTTTTTGGTGTCCTCGTCGTTCTTGTGGTCGCTTTTGTACTGCTCCGCCATACCGAAGCTCCATTCCGCGTCGAGCGGCGCGTGGGAGTGCAGAATGAACTGCCAGCCGTCCTTCACGTCATCGGAGAATACCTCGTCGAGCAGCCAGTTGTACAGCACAGGGTGCGTCCACGAGGTGAAATCCTCGCCTAAACGGTTCTGACCCGCCATGAGTGTGCCCGTGTCAAGGCAGATGACGCGCGTTTTCTTTTCGGGAAGATCGAAATAATAATTGTTCGGATACGCCTCGCACCGCACCGCCTGCGGCATATAATCATAAGTCATTTTGACAAAATCTGATTTGCTGATGCGGCCGCCGGTTTCCTGCGCACTGTCATGGTCACCCTTCGCGGTGTACAGAGGGGTTTTGCCGCCCTTGAAGGCATCCTGCACGAACTTGAAGATTTTTTCATCGTGGTCGCGCGGACCGTAGGTTACCAGGTCGCCGCCCTGAATGACAAAGTCAAGCGACGCAACGTCTGCCAGGTAGCGCATGGAGCGCACGGCGTTTTTCTTTCGCTTTTCCGACTTTTCAATTTCGCCGCCCGCGAAATGGGTGTCGGTGAACAGACCGAAAATGACGTCGCCTTCTTCAGACTGTGCGGTAATTTCACGCGCCACGCGGCTCACCTCGGTGCGGCAGTAATCGGGCAGCATTTCGGGTCTGCCGACAGAGCTGCCTGTGGTTTCCTGCCCGCTGCCGTTGCGGGTAACGAAGAAGATGACAGCGGCACAGGCAACGACAGCCACTGCTGCCAGGATGATAATAAGCCTTGATTTTCTCATAAACAGTCCTTTTCTTTAGCTGGTGCTATTTGTTGTTTGATAACGGATGAAATTGTACAAAAGGGATAAAAACGCGGGATAAAAAGGAGCGGAAGGGAATTCCGCTCCTTGCTTATCGCATCACTGATAATCAAATACATTTGCCCAGCTGAGCAGAAGCTCCCGCTCCTCGGGATTGCCCTTAACGGACTGCGAAGCTGCGACTATGGGCATCCAGTTGTTGATATACTGGCGCGCGGTGTCGCTCTTGAAGCAATACAGCTTGATGTACTTTTCCGCCAAATCCTTCTGACCGTTCAGCATAAACAGCAGGTAGGTTCTTGCCGCGTCAGCGGCGCCGTTGCCCTGCGTGGCGTGCGACCAGTCGAGAACATAGGGCGTGCCGTCGGGGGTGATGATGACGTTGGAGGGGTTAAAGTCGCCGTGGCACACCTTGTTGTGCTTTTTCATGCTGGCAAGGCGCGTGTGCAGCTCGTAGCGCGTGGTCGCGTCCAGATCTGCCTGGCTGATCTTGTCCTGCATCTTGTCCTTAATGCGCTTGAGCAGGGGGCATCTCTTGCTCAGAATCTTGAGCTGTACGTCCACAAACAGGTTCATGTATTCGTCAAGCTTGTCGGGGTTTTCATCCATCAGCTCCTTGAGCGTCTTGCCCTCGATATAATCGGAGATGATCGCCCACTTGCCGTCGATTTTGGTAACCTCTTCAATTTTCGGAATATTCAGTCCCGTTTCCTCCACGCGCGCCTGGTTCAGCGCCTCGTTGAGAATGTCGGATTTGGGGAAGGATTCGTCAAACACCTTCGCTACCAGATTGCCGTCGCGGTATATTTTTTTATGTTTTCTTTCAGCTATCACATTGTCGAGTTTCATAAAGAAGCTCCTTTCGTTAGTTATAGGGTATAATTGCACACTATGTATATTATACTATAATAATTCTCACGCGTACAGTGGGGAAAATAGTAAAAAATCACTGTGTTAATTTGGTGATTATTACAAAAGAATGCGATAGTTTCGGAAAAACACATAAAAATCATGCCGTGATTTTGTGCATGTCTTATGTAGGGTGAGGCGCTATCAAAACCGACGGCGCCGTTATTACCGGTTTGCCTGTGCAGACGGACACGATGTCCTAGCCGTAAAAAGCGGACAAAAGATGTTGACAGAAAGCACAAAAAGTCGTATAATTATGACGCATTACTGATGTGATTGCTTAATTTTCATCATTAAAGGAGATACGGTTATGAAAAAAAGAGTATTATGCGCGTTCTTTGCTGCCGCGATCGCAGCGATCGGCGCAATGGCAGGCTGCTCGGGCGGAAACGCTCCGCAGAGCGCGGCGGAATCGAAGGCAGCGTCAAGCGCTGACGCGGGAGCCGATAAAAAAGAGGAGGACAAGGCGGAGCAGAAGCCTGCGGAGGAGTCCTCTGAGGCAGAGGCTACGGCTACTCTTGAGGGGCTGAAGGCTGCCAAGATCGGCAGGGTAAATGTAACGTCCGACAAGGTTGAATTTACCGAAGGAGGCATTATCTATCAGGGGCCCGACGGCAAATACGGCGTGGTTTCGCTGGACGGAGCCAAGGATACGGGTCCTGTCTATGCAAGCGCGCGGGAAGCAACTTATCAGACGGTTATTGTAACCGAGAAGGAATTCGGCGGTGACGCGCTTAACACAAGCGGTTTGATTGGCAGCGACGGCAGTTTGCTTGTTCCCGCAAAATATGCCAATATTGAAGTGCTCAATGAGAGATACGCGAGGGTTTTCACAGCTGACAAGGAAACCTCCAAAGAGGATAATGCGGTTGTTTTTGAGAAGGACGGTTTCTTCTACTCAACTGCAGTCAGCGGCTGCAAAATGTATTCCGGAAAGTGGGAAGTTTATGACCTGCAGAAGAAGGAGCTTGTAAAGAACGTTTCCGGTACAAGCGCAAAGCAGTATGTTGTCGCGAAGGGACAGTTTATCCTCTATTATGATGCCAAAGAAAGACAAGTCACCTGTGACGCGAAGGGCGTTGAGGTGACAGACGGAAAGCAGATTTTTGATAACGGCTCCTACATCTTTGAGATGAACGGCAAGAGCACGGTATATTCTGCCGACGAAAAGGAATTGTTCCGCTTTGACACCAAAGACTACACAATCAGTTCCTTTATGGATTACTATTATGTCGGCAAAAAAGATAAGAACTATTTCCTGATTGACGAAACAGGTGAAATTGTTTCCGCTGAGTTCCCTGAGTATTTCAGCAAGGTGTTTCCCGGTGCGGTAAAGGTTGATAATTACCTTTACGCGTTGGACGGCACAAAGCTCATTAGCGAGAAGGTAACATCCGTCTGCTTTGATACGGTCAATAAAGACGCTTACGCTGTTGACGGCGAAAGCAGAAGCTATCTCCTTGATGCCAAGGGTAAAACTGTGATGAGCCAGCCCGCTGATTCGGACACCTATAAGGACAGCACACTCGAGTTTCTGTTTTGGCAGAAGGCAACGTCGGGTTACCGCTTTTACAACGTAAGCGATAAAGCTTATTCCATTGAGAGCGTTGCCGGTGCAAGTGGCAGCTGGGTAGTGGCAACAGAGGCAGGTGCGCTCCTGAATCTCACGGATACCCGCTCAGGCGCGGAAATCATTGACAGCTATGCAGGCTATCGTTCCGTGATATCGAACGGCGTGGAATATGTGTTCGCGTTCAATTCCGTCAACGGACAGGTTTCCAGAGGAAGCTTTGATATTTACAAGGTCGGCGTTTAAGCGTACATCAGATGCAATAAAAGTGTAAATAACAGCTATCCCCATGCCGCGTCTTTCGGCATGGGGATTTTTTCGTCTGATAAATACACAATAAGTACCGCCCTGCGCCGGTTGTTTCCGATGCAGGGCGGTTGATATCAGAGATACATATTCTTAACTATTCTTAAACGGCGTCTTTGTTGTTGCCGTAGTAAGCGTTCAGGTACATCTGCTTGATCTCGCTCATCAGCGGATAGCGCGGGTTGGCACCTGTGCACTGATCGTCGAACGCCTGCTCGGTCATT
>ONEN01000186.1 GCA_900316815.1 uncultured Eubacteriales bacterium
ATGGCGTTGACGGCGAACTTGAAGGTCTCCTGCCCCTCCATGAAGATCACGGGAGGACGGCTCAGAGTCAAGGATATCCTGCCCGCAAAGAAAAATATCAACAGCGAAAAGGTCAATCAGATCCGTATTTATTCGGGTGAGAAATTCACCGCTGTCGACGTCGCCGAAAGCGGCACCATCTGCGCAGTCACGGGTATCTCCTTTGCCCTCCCGGGCGACGGACTCGGCACAGAGAGCGACACGGGACTGCCCGTGCTCGAACCCGTCCTTAACTATTCCGTACTCCTACCTGACGGCGTTGACGCGCATACGGCGCTCGCCAAGCTGCGCTTACTCGAGATCGAAGACCCACAGCTGAACATCGAATGGGACGACCTGAACGGCTGTATCCGTATCCGCCTGATGGGCGATATCCAGCTTGAGATCCTCAAAAGCATTATCGAAGAACGCTTCGGCTTCTCGGTCGGATTCGGACAGGGCAGTATCATCTACAAAGAAACCATCGCCGACACGGTCGAGGGCGTCGGACATTTCGAGCCCCTGCGCCATTACGCGGAGGTACATTTGCTGCTCCAACCCGCCGAGCGCAACAGCGGATTATCGTTTTACAGCGATTGCCCCGAGGACAAGCTCGACAAAAATTGGCAGCGACTGATCCTCACCCATCTGTATGAAAAAACGCACATCGGCGTGCTGACCGGCTCGCCGATCACCGATATGGAGATCACCCTTGCCGCGGGCAAGGCGCATCCCAAGCACACCGAGGGCGGCGACTTCCGTCAGGCGACCTACCGAGCGGTGCGGCAGGGGCTGCGCTGTGCCGAGAGCGTACTGCTGGAGCCTGTCTACGACTTTACGCTGGAGGTGCCCGCGGAAAATCTCGGCAGGGCGATGAACGATATTCAGCGCATGTACGGCAGCTTTGCGCAGCCCGAGCAGACGGCGGACGGCTGCGTGCTCACGGGCACCGCGCCCGTTTCGGAAATGCGCGACTATGCCGCCGAGCTGCTGCAGTACACCCACGGCAAAGGCAGGATCTCCCTGACGCTGAAGGGATATGAGCCGTGTCACAACGCGGAGGAGGTGATAGCGCAGATCGGTTACGATCCCGACGCGGATGTGCTCAATCCCTGTGATTCCGTATTTTGCTCTCACGGCGCCGGGCACACCGTCAAGTGGAACGAGGTGAAGGATCATATGCACCTCGCGAGCGCGCTGCGCGCTCCCTCACCTGCGGCAGACTCCGTTGACAGCGGCGCGTACTTTGCCAGGCGCCGTACGCAGAGCGATATTTTCGCGCTCGACAAGGAGCTGATGCACATTTTTGAACAGACATACGGCCCCGTCAGGCAGCGAAAGCAGCAGAGCGGACGGAGGGTGTTCAAGGCGCCCGCAACGGCGGAAGGCTCCAAACATAAAAAGACGCCGCAGCAGTACGACGGGGAGGAGTACCTGCTCGTCGACGGCTATAATCTTATTTTCGCGTGGGATAAGCTAAAGGAGCTGACCTTTGACGGTGCGCGCGAGCGGTTGATCAATATTCTCTGCAACTACCAGGGCTACAAAAAATGTGCCGTCATCGTTGTGTTCGACGCTTATAAAGTGAAGGGACAGCAGCGTGAGGTAGAGCGCGTCAACAATATTTCCGTTGTCTATACCAAAGAGGCCGAGACAGCCGATATGTACATCGAAAAGACCTCTCACCAACTCGCCAAGCGCCACCGTGTGCGCGTAGTGACCTCTGACGGGCTGGAGCAGCTGATCATTCTCGGCAACGGGGCGCTGCGCGTACCTTCGCGGGCGTTCATCGGTGAGGTGGAAGAGGCAGAGGAAGAAATCCGCCGCATCATAGCGGAGGAATACAGATAAAGTGATAAAAGAACTGTAATAGACATTGTGTACAGTATACCGCAAAAGGCATATGCTGACCAATGCTTGGGCATGATGGATTAAATGACAAATGGTGACAGCATTATTACAGTTTTGCCAGAAAGTTTGACAGATAATCCGATTGCTGTATAATAGGAATGATAGGCTTCCGCCGTATTCTATTGATTGTAAAAGAAACGGAGTAATTGTATGACGAAACTGAAAAAGGCGTTGCTCAGCAAATCTCTTTTCCGGCAATGCTATATCATCTGTCTGTTTGCCTGCAACATTTCCTATGTGCATTTTCTCGCCTACGGCGTTTTGGTGCTGCTGGTGGTTTGGGGCGCGTTTCTTACGGTTTATCACGAGATCACGCGCAGAACAGCTCTCAGGACCCGCTACGGCTTTTGGCTGATCGCGCTGTTTTTGTCCTCAGTGGTGACCATGCTGCTTAATTTATTGGGCAATCTCTTTTTGAACTTTGCCTTTGTACTGCACCTGGCAATCTGCTTTTTTATCTTCTACTCGGTTCACACGGAAAAGCAGCTGAACTTTCGCCGCGAGCTGTTCAACATCAGCCGTCTCATTATTTATCTCACCACCATTTTAGGCGTATTCGGTTTGGCGCTGCTGGTGCTGGGCATTGACTTTGAGTTTATGTCCGTGAAGTTTATCATTTACGAGAACCGCTTTACGGGTCTGTTTGTCAACCCCAACCAGATGGCGTTCAGCGCTGTGGTCGCCATGTTCTGCTGTCATATGATGATCAAGAAGGACTTTGTTCTGCTGTCGGGCTGCAGGCGGTTAAGCCGCATTTGGATCGGCAGCTGCGTGGCGGTCAACAGTATTTCGCTCCTGCTCAGCGACTCCAACGGCGCGCTGGTGCTGATTGTCGGATATGCGTTCTTCTTTGTGGTGTACAAGATGTTCGGCACGGAAAGCTCTTTTAATTTTAAGCAAATCTTTGTACGTTCTCTTTCCAGCATACTGGCGGGGCTGGTGATTGTATCGTCCATCTTTTTTTTACGGACGGTCTGTCAGCTGGGCTTTGCACAGATGATCAGTGTTAACCGGTCAATTTCGGCGCCCGCAGGCATCAACCCCGAGGACGACAAAGCGATCGAGGGGCTTTCCATGGAGCAAACCGCGGAATACCTGACCTCTAAATTTGCAAAGCGCCAGCTTATGGCGATCAGAATGATGCTTGCAAACGACGAGTTTAACGAGATCGCGATCAGGTTCATCGACGACGCGATCAAAGGTAAGGATTGATAACTATGGATTCAATAATCAATAAATTACAGGAAATAATCAGCGCTTATCCCGACGTTGAC
>ONEN01000170.1 GCA_900316815.1 uncultured Eubacteriales bacterium
GTCTTGAGGAGAGCGCCAAGCGTTTGGAGATCCCGGCATTTCCGCAGGAGAGATTTTTGGACGCGATCGAAAAGGTTGTCAAAGCCAACGCGGACTATGTGCCTCCCTACGGAACCGGCGCAACGCTCTATCTGCGTCCCTTCATCTTCGGTTCCGGTTCCGTTATCGGCGTGAAGCCCGCTGACGAGTACCAGTTCCGCGTATTTGCTACGCCCGTCGGTCCCTACTTCAAGGGCGGCGCAAAGCCCATCACCATTAAGGTGTCCGACTTTGACAGAGCAGCTCCCCGCGGCACGGGTCACATCAAGGCAGGTCTGAACTACGCCATGAGCCTGCACGCGATCGTTACCGCGCACGAGGAAGGCTTTGATGAGAATATGTATCTTGACGCGGCGACCCGCACCAAGGTTGAGGAAACAGGCGGCGCCAACTTCCTGTTCGTCACCAAGGACGGCAAGGTTGTTACGCCCAAGTCCAACAGCATTCTGCCCTCCATCACGCGCCGCTCGCTGATGTATGTCGCCGAGCACTATCTCGGTCTCGAGGTCGAGCAGAGAGAGGTTTACTTCGAGGAGGTCAAGGACTTCGCCGAGTGCGGACTCTGCGGCACCGCGGCGGTTATCTCTCCCGTCGGCAAGATCGTTGACCACGGCAAGGAGATCTGCTTCCCCAGCGGCATGGAGGAAATGGGTCCCGTTACCAAGAAGCTCTACGACACCCTCACGGGTATCCAGATGGGCAAGCTGGAAGCGCCCGAGGGCTGGATCCGCGAAATCTGTTAATTCTTTTTCAGAATATTAAGCGGCTGTGCGATTGGCACAGCCGCTTTTGTCATCAATTACAGCTCCATCAAGATGGGTTTACGGTTTTCATAGATGGCATAGTGTGTGAAGCCCGCGCGCTTGGCAACCGCAGCTCCCTCCGCAATGCCCTTGCCCACCATGTCGGCGCTGTGGGCGTCGGTGCCGATGGTAATGAGGGCGCCGCCCAGCTCGCGGTAGCGGCGCACCAGCGCCTCGTCGGGCAGGGTGGTTTTCAGCTCGCGGAACAGCCCCGACACGTTGACTTCCAAGGCTTTATTGTTCTCTATCAGAATTTTAAAGATGGTATCGATCGCCTCGGCGTGCAGGCTGAGGTCGGGCATTCTGCCCGTTCCCGCCACGATATAGCGCAGCGGATAGGTCAGGTGCGACAGGCTGTCAAAGTGCGGAAACGCCGCCGTTTCGCACAGCTCGTCAAAGTAGCGGTCGAGCAGCAGGCGGACGTCCACGCCCGTATAGTTCATGTAATAAAAATCCTGCATGTTTTTCAGGTTGTGTACGGAGGCGAGGATAAAGTCAAAATCGCCGTATGACAAAGCACGGCGCGTGGCGGCAGGATCATGGACAGGCTCTCCCAGCTCCATACCGCGCAGCACCCTGAGCTGTCCGCTGTATCGCTCGCGCGCGGCGGAAGCGTCGGCGAAGGAACGCGGGATCAGCTCGTCAAAGCAGCCGAATTCGCAGTCGGCGCCGAAGCGGATAAACGGCGCCTCGCAGTGGTCGGTGACGGCGAGCGCGTACAGCCCGCGGTCAATCGCCGCGCGGCACATGGCGTCAACGGAGCTTTTGGCGTCAAAGGAATAATGGGAATGCGTGTGCATATCGGACAGGGGCATGGCGTAAGACTCCTTTATTCTGTGATTCTAAAAAAATAATAGCATATGTTGGAAGTTTATGCAAGATTTGACTTTACTTCAAAGCTAAAAAAGACTATAATGATTTGGTACATACTATATTTTCAGGAGGTAAACCATGAAAGCGATTATCACCGTGATCGGCAAGGACACCGTCGGCATTCTGGCAAAGGTTTCCGACGCGTGCGCCCGGTCGAACGTCAATATTGTTGAAGTGACCCAGAGCGTTCTGCAGGACATGTTCGCCATGATTATGCTGGTGGAGATTGACAAGGCTTCCGTCGGCTTTGACGAGCTGCGCGAGCGCCTGAACAGCGTCGGCGAAAGCACGAACACGAAAATTCACGTTATGCATGAGGACATCTTCAACAGTATGCATAAAATCTAAGGCGCGAAAGGATTCATACCATGCTGGAAACCAAAGATATACTGGAAACCATCAATATGATCGACAACGAAAACCTTGACGTGAGAACCATCACCATGGGTATTTCGCTGCTGGACTGCCTCGACGAGGACATTGAGCGCGCGTGCGTGAAGGTCTATGACAAGATCATGCGCAGCGCCAAGGATCTGGTCAGAACAGGCGAGGACATCGAACGGGAATACGGCATTCCCATCATCAACAAGCGCATTTCCGTCACCCCCATCGGCATGGTGGCGGCGCCCTGCCAGAGCAGGAACGTGGTGCGGTTCGCCCACGCGCTCGACAAGGCGGCAAAGGAGCTGGGCGTCAACTTCATCGGCGGCTACTCCGCGCTGGTGCACAAGGGCTTTGCCAGCGGCGACTACGCGCTGATCGAGAGCATTCCGCAGGCGCTCAGCGAAACGGACTTTGTGTGCTCCTCCGTCAACATCGGCTCCACCAAGGCGGGCATCAACATGGACGCGGTGAAGATGATGGGCAAAATCGTGAAGCAGACCGCCGAGCTGACCGCCGACCGCAACTGCATCGGCGCCGCCAAGCTGGTGGTATTCTGCAACGCGCCCGAGGATAATCCCTTTATGGCAGGCGCGTTCCACGGCGTCGGCGAGAGCGACACCGTGATCAACGTCGGCGTTTCGGGTCCGGGCGTTGTGAGAGCGGCGCTCGCCAAGGGCGGCGCAGGCAAGGATATTACCGAAATCGCGGACATGGTCAAGAAAACCGCCTTTAAAATCACCCGCATGGGTCAGCTTGTCGCCAAGGAGGCGAGCAAGCGCCTCTGCGTTCCCTTCGGCATTGTTGACCTCTCCCTCGCTCCCACGCCTGCCGTCGGCGACAGCGTGGCGTATATTCTGGAGGAAATGGGTCTGGAGGTCTGCGGCTGCCACGGCACCACCGCCGCGCTGGCACTGCTCAACGACGCCGTGAAAAAGGGCGGCGTAATGGCGTCCAGCCATGTGGGCGGACTCAGCGGCGCGTTTATCCCCGTATCGGAGGACGCAGGCATGATTGCCGCCGCAACAAGCGGTCATCTGGACATCACCAAGCTGGAGAGCATGACGGCTGTCTGCTCAGTGGGACTGGATATGATCGTGGTGCCCGGCGACATCACCGCCGAAACCATCTCCGCCATCATCGCGGACGAAGCCGCCATCGGCATGGTCAACACCAAAACCACGGCGGTGCGCCTGATTCCCGCTATCGGCAGACAGGCGGGAGACGTGCTTGAATTCGGCGGACTTCTCGGCGCGGGTCCCGTTATGCCGGTAAGAGCCGGCTCCCCTGCGGTGTTCATCAACCGCGGCGGCAGAATCCCCGCTCCCCTGCAGGCTTTGAAAAATTAACTCCTTTTGAGCGTTATGAAATAAAAAATATCGGGCAGACAGGTTTGTTTTGGAACAACCTTGTCTGCCCGATTCTATTTATATTTTTCGGTCTGGAGCGACGGCTTCACAACCACGAAGCTGTCTTCCAGACCTTAATTTTCCATTTTCAATTTTCAATTGTCAATTTTCTTCCGGCTTCTGACCGATTTCCAACTATCGTTGTATTTACGCGGGCGC
>ONEN01000141.1 GCA_900316815.1 uncultured Eubacteriales bacterium
AGTCGGCTTGGCAAAACGTCGGACAAACGCCGCGTCCGAACGCGGGATTAGGTGGTTAAGTTGCTAACAAACGTTAGTTGCGCGGATTGCCCCCTCGTGGCAACGAGCGCGTTCTAAAATATATGATTAATATTATTTTACAAATCATCAGTATGGTGTTGTGTCTGGTTGGCATTTTACAGGTACTGGTTGGTTCAAAAAAATGGAAACAAATTAAATTATTCTACATTGCCTTCTACGTCGGTCTGTTCAATTACGCCGCGTCCATTCTGGCGGGTATCATGCTCTGGAAACAGGAGGGCGCATTCGCCCATTTTATGCTGTACTTCTCCTATTTCAACGAGGCTGTCTGGGGCTTCTTCCTGACGGCGGTGGTGCTGAGGCGGATTCTTTACCACATTGACCCCGAGAGAAAAACACGGGAAGTACGGATTCTGCGCAGGGTGACAACGGCGCTGTTCTTCCTGCAGCTTGCGGTGCTGGTGGGATATAACATTGTGTGCTATTACTTTGAGATGTTTCCCGGCAACGCTGCCGTTCACGGCGACGGCGTTCTCGTACTGCTGTTTTCGTGGGGGCTGTCCTTCTGTATTGCTGTCTATGCTCTGATTCGCTTTGGAAAAAGGCTGCCGCGCTATTTGCTCCTTTCGTTCGTTACCTTCTGCATAACGACGGGTATCGCCTTTGTGCTGCATTTTATTTTCTACGGAATCCACTTCCGGTCCCTCTCTACTGCGGTCTGCGCGTTGGTGGTGTACCTGTTCTCGCTGAATGAATCCGCCGAAGCGCTGGTGGCAAAGGAGCGTGAAAACGAAAAGCTGAAGGTGGAGGTCATGCTCAGCCAGATTCAGCCGCACCTTATTTTCAATTCCCTCACCGCCATCAAGCACCTCTGCCGGGAGAATTCCGCCGCCGAAAAGGCTGTCGCGGATTTCTCGCGGTACCTGCGCGGCAATATGGACTCGCTGAACAGCGACGAGCCGATTCCCTTCGACAGAGAGCTCCTTCACACAAGGGCATATCTGTCGCTGGAAAAGCTCCGCTTCAACGACGCCCTGACGGTGGCGTATGATATTCAATGCACCTCCTTTTCCCTTCCCGCGCTCACCTTGCAGTCGCTTACTGAAAACGCCGTGCGCCACGGCGTGCGCGGCACGAAGGACGGCAGGGGAACCGTGACGATCGCAACCGGGGAATATGACGATCGCTACGAGGTCACGGTCTCCGACGACGGCAAGGGCTTCGATACCTCGGAGCTGCCCGAGCCGGAAGCTCATATCGGCATCAATAATGTGCGCTATCGTTTGGAAAATATGTGCGGCGGCACGCTGACCATCACTTCCGTAGAGGGAAGGGGAACCGTTGCCGTTATTTCCATTATGAAGGAATGATATTATGCTGGTTTACGCCATTGACGACGAGAAATACGTTCTGGCAGAGCTGCGCGACGCAATTGCCGAGGCGTTGCCGCAGGCGGTTATCAGGAGCTTTTTCGACGCTTCGTCGGCGCTGAAGGCGCTGGAGGCGGACGGAGAGCAGCCCGACATCGTATTTTCGGACATCTGTATGCCCGGCATGGGCGGTCTGGAGCTGGCTGTCGCGGTCAAAAAGCGGTCTCCCGAAACGTATGTTATTTTTGTAACGGGCTACTCGGAGTATTCGCTCGACGCGTTCAAGGTTCATGCCAACGGCTATTTGCTCAAGCCCGTTCTCCCCGCGCATATCCTGGAGGAAATAAAATATCTGCGGCTGCCGATGGGGCGCAGCGCGGAGAAAATCTGCGTGCAGTGCTTCGGCGACTTTGAGGTGTTCTTCGACGGCAAGCCCCTGACCTTCAAGCGGAGAAAGACCAAGTAGCTTCTGGCATATCTGATTGACCATTCGGGCGCCGCCTGCACTGCCGAGGAGATCATCGCCACACTCTGGGAGGACGAAACCAATATGCGCAACGCCAAGCACAACCTCCGCAATCTGCTGGGCGATCTGCGCAGGACCCTCAGCGCCATCGGCAGGGAAAATATCATTATCCGGAGGAGCGGCCTGCTCGCGGTGGATAAGGACGCTGTCGACTGCGACTACTTCAGAATGCTCGACGGCGACGTAAGCGCCGTCAATGCCTTCCACGGGGAGTATATGAAGCAATACGCCTGGGCACAGGAAACGGAGGACAAGCTCTACTTTAGGCAGGGTATAGGTTGATTAACTGATATTATATTGACAAATGGATTTATTTTGTTATAAAAAGCCTTTATTGTTCTTTTATAGAATGATAAAGGCTTTTTTTGAGACGTTTTTGAGCGCAATCTATGATATAATTCCCTTTACAAAGAAATGAAAAAGTGCTTTTACAGAACCGATTGGTTACAAATGGAATGGAGGGAATGACTGATGAAGAAAGACGGACGGCAAAACGGACAACATAAGCAACATGCTGTCAGGCATGTCACGGGGCGCGGCGCCTTGAGCGTATTGCTATGCGCCGCCATGTTTTTTACTTCCACCGCGTTCGCAATCCCATCGACCGCGCCGGGCGATGAACGGGCGCAGGATGGCGCAGTCGGCGGAAGCCGGACCCAAATATCCCGACCGGACGGAGATACTTCCGATGGCAGCCCGTCGCAGGGCAGCCCGGCGCAAGGCGCGGGAGCAACAGGAAATACAGCGGCAGGCGCTTCCGCTTCTGCGGAGGAGAGCGGCGCGGCGGCTTTGCCGGGAAGAAAGGCGGCGCCTCAGCCGGTGGGAGAAGGAGAGACAGGCGCGGCGGACGCGGTGCTCTATACCGACCGCTCGGGCAATGTCGGCGTCAGCAAAGAGGGCTACACCGACGCCGCTGCCAATCTGGAGATTCACGCCGACAGCACGTTAAGACCGAATTTGGGAGAGAACACAACGAACGAACAGGAAAGAACGGGCGGCACGCTGTTTCTGGAGCTTGAAAGATACCCGCTTACTTCTGCCGCGTTCAAGTACTACTGCAACGAACAGGCGTGGGACGGCAAGGCGCCGTTCAGAGTTACGGGCGAGGGGTATAACATAGTCGTCGAGGCTGTGGTAAATGACTTCATGCTCGAAAACAATGATACCTACGGCGGCGTAACGAAGGTTCCGCCCGCATTTTCCTTTAAAATGGATCACCTCACCTACCAGTCCCGTCTTCCAAGCATGAATTTCTGGGCGAGGGGCAACAAGCTTGTCATCGGCAGCGGCGTGACCACGAACGCCCACGGCATCATCGGACAGGACACGGTGTTTAAAATCTACGGCGGCGCCGAGCACCAGACCGTCTTTACACAGGAGCCGAAGGTACTCTACCCGACCAACGTTGTTGTTGAGAGCGCGAACTGGGACGAGGTATTTGGCGGCGGCAAGGCGAACACCGCCTACGGCACCAACGTTACCGTCAGGGGAACGGCGAATATCGCCTATCTCGCGGGCGGCGGCGAGGACGAGTGCCAGATCGCCGTTTACGATCAGGCGGACGGTCAGGGGGATGAATCGCTCAAGGGCGTTGGCGCCAATGTCTATGTAGAGGGCGGCACCGTCGGAACGCTGTTCGGAGGCTCGCGGGTCACGGCAAATGCGCTGCTGCAGCTGCTCGACCAAAAGGCGCTCAATGTTTACACGCCCGTCAATATTACGGTCAGCGGCGGTTCGGTGACGAAGCTCTTCGCCATGAACGATTTTACCGGCTTTACGGGCACCTCGGCAGACGATACCGAATATATCAGAGGCTCCTCCGTTCACGCGGACGCGACGGTGAACATCTCCGGTGAGGGCGCGGCGCAGTATGTAGTGGGCGACCTCTACAGAAATCTGCCCGTGAACGCGGAGAATCAGCGCCATGTACTCGGCACGACGAGGGCGAACATCACGGCGAGCAATACCTTCCAAAGACTGAACTACTTTGACGTTGTCCATATATCGGGAACGGATGTAGTCGTATCTGCCAACGAAGTCATCGGCGGCAGCATGACCGACAACGCGGTAACGGCATACGGTCCCGACTTTGACGGCTATGTGGGACAGATTGCGGTGACAAACGGTGCTACCTTACTGCTGAATAACCGCGCCGTTATCAATAATTACTACAACAACGTCGCACTGGGCGACACGCATTATCAGGAGTCTGACAGAGAGATCAAGGCGAACAGCTACGACGATTCGTATTATCTCTCCCACAGCTGGGTCGGCGAGTACAGCGAGGAACGCCGCGCGCTGTGCGAAATTTTGAAAAACTTCACCGTGCCTGTAAGCGGTTTCAGACCGATCGAGGAGGCTATAGTCACCTCGGGCGGAGTAAAAACCTCGGAGATAAATCCCAAGACGATGGAAAGCAGGCTTGTTGAAGGGCTGTATTTCGCGGGCGAGGTCATCGACGTTGACGCTTACACGGGCGGCTTCAATCTGCAAATAGCGTGGAGCACGGGCAGACTCGCAGGAGAGAAAGCCCAAGCGTGACGCTTGACCCATTCCGCGGTCGTTGCCACGACGGGGCAGTTCGCGCTCCCGACCTTTGATTTATTTACGGGTTTGGTTCACGCGTTTTA
>ONEN01000190.1 GCA_900316815.1 uncultured Eubacteriales bacterium
GTCTGGATGTACTTGACGATGCCCTCGATGGGGCCGTAGCCCGTCACCGTCAGGTTGTAGAAGCCCAGCTTGACGTGGTTTTCGACCGTGTGCGAGGTGTGGTACAGAAAATGCACCGACATCACCAAAAATACGGCGACAATTCGGATCAAGTCCATGCTGGTATCGCGGCGATCCAACATTTTACCTTTCATAACATCGCTCCTTGCAGTCGTTATTGCATACATAGAGTATTTTACCATAATTATTGACAAATTACAATAAGAATTTAGGCGCAAGTGTGACGCTTTATCCTGATTGTTATCGGAAACAACAATAAAAATTCGGTCGGGAGCAAATGGCTGACAAAAACCATTCTGTGTTCCCGACCGAAATTTTCCAATTTCAATTGTTATTTACTTGTAATTTTTTATCCTCATTCAATAATTCTCAATGCGGCGCAGGGTACCCATATCTTCGTCCAGCTTTTCCTTCTTGTTGGCTTTCAGAAGGTGGTCGCAGTAGCGATAGAGCTTGCCGAAGTATTCCGCAGCGGTATCCCATTCCTCTTTCTCGCTTCCGCTGAGCGTTCTGCGTTCAATGCCGTATTTTGTTTGCAGAATGTTTCCCAGATAGTCGGTCAGCTTTGCGGCTCCGTAGGCGTTGAGGTGGTCGTAGTTGTAAAAATCCTTGGTGAGATCAATGCCCATTTTATCCCATTCGCGCTCCAGATTAATATAATCATAGCCATATTTCCTGACTATCTCCGCCGCGCGGTTGGAACGCTTTACACGCTCATAGGTCTTTTTATATACCATGTGAGGAGATCGGACAAACACAACATTGAGCTTCTGCTCCTTGCAGTACTCCAACAGCTCAACCAGCTTCTTTTCCAGAACCTTATTCAGCTTTGCCGTCTTGTTCTCATTGATGATCGCTTGATTGAGAATCTTTTCCTTGGGGTGCAGGGTACCGGTGGTAGTGCGGAAGCCCTTGAGATAATACGCGCCGCGGAAATCCATCTCAATGGCTGACGCTGTTTTAAACAGACTTTTCGGGTAATCCGTCCACATGCCGTGGTACTTGATCATCGGGAAATAATACTCGATCTGCTCATCACCGGGAATGTTTTGCGTCACATACTCGATCTTGTTGCCGCTGAGAGGGATGTTATCGACCAACTTACGGATGTGGCCGTCGTTGGATTCGTTTTTTATCTCCTTATAGAGATACGCGTTCGGCTCAATGACAATCAACTTAGGATGCTGTGTCCGCACAATCTCCTTGAGCGCCAGCAGCATGCCGTCTGTTGTGATAGACTCAGTCGCCACGGGATAGGAGGTATAGCCGTATTTTTCATACGCTCTGCCTGCGGAATAACCCGTATAAATCTCACTCGCGCCCAGCAGCACTACGTCAAGCGAACCGCTTTTTTCGCGGTAATAGCCTGTAAGACGAACCATGTTATGATCGTCCCTCCGCAGCACATAGGTCTGCAAAAATCCGCAGCTGAACATCAGTGCCAGCAGCAGGCAGGCAACCTTGACCGTGCGCGTGACATATAATTTTTTCTTCATACAGATAAGCCTCTTATGATGGGATTAGAACTGCATATACACAAAGTCCGCGGCGTTATAGCCCGAGCCGTAAATACCGAACACAAGCACCGCCATCACGCCGAGATACAGCAGCACAAAGCGCAGCGCAAACGGCTTTTGGTCGAGCATGGTGCGAATGTCGGTGGAGGGATTTCTCTCCTGCAAAATGCTTACAAACAGAATCAGCAGCACGCCGACGATCAGCACGATGAAATCGTTGGGCAGCAGCCCCAGCTTCGAGATGTCCGCTCCCAGCTGACTGAAATTCTGATTGGTGAAGAAACGGAAGATGGTGTTCATGCCGTCGCCGAAGGAGGGCGCCACATCGAACACATAGCCAACGAGCACCACGATGAAGGTGCGCAGCATCTGAAAGACGCTGTACCACGCGCTCTCGCGGCGGATGTGCAGCCTGGCGACAATGCTGTCAAATACGGGCTGCAGCAGAATGCTCAGCATAATGATGCCGCCGTTCCACACGCCGAACGCCACATATTTCCAGTCGGCGCCGTGCCAGATACCTACCACCAAAAAGACGATCAGCGAGGCAACGCTGGTGGGCAGCACCTTGGCGATATGCGCGCCTGCGGCGGTTTTGCCAAAGCGGGTGCCCTTCATCTTTTTGCTCGCGTTGAGGAATACGTTCGACATCGCGATGGGGTAGAAGAGGTAGTTTTTCAGCCATGCGCCCAATGAGATGTGCCATCTGCGCCAGTATTCGTTGATACTCTTGGAGAAGTAGGGGCGCTTGAAGTTATCTATCATGTCGATGCCGAAAATCTGCGCCACGCCGCGGGAAATATCAATACCGCCCGAGAAGTCGGCGTACAGCTGCAAAGCGTACATCAAAATGGTAAAGGTGAGCGTGGAACCGCCAAAGGAGCCGTAATCCGCCGTCACGGTATTAATGGCGATAACGGCGCGGTCGGCGATGATCAGCTTTTTGCAGAAGCCCCATAAAATCAGCTCCATGCCGTGCTTCACGCGCGTAAAGTCAAAGTCATGCGGCTCAAAGAGCTGGTGCGCCAGCTGGTCGTAGATGCTGATGGGACCCTGCACAATCTGCGGGAAGAAGGACACAAACAGCAGCAGCTTAAAGGGGTTTCTCTGCGCCCCGGTCTTTTCGCGGTAGACGTCCACGATGTATCCCATCGACTGGAAGGTGTAAAATGAGATACCCAACGGCAAAAACAGGTTGAGCGTCGGCGCGGAAAAGCCGATGCCGAAGCCGCCGAGGATATCGTTGAGGCTGCCCGCAAAGAAGTTGTAGTACTTCAAAAACGCGAGTATGCCGAAATTAATGACAAGCGCAAGCGTCATAACCAAACGCTTCTGCACTTTAATTTTGTTTTTGTAAGCCTTTTTCCGGTCTCTGCTCCAATCGGATTTTTTCGCCTTGAGCAGCTTTTTTGACTGTGTGGAAATACGTTCGATCCACAGGGCAATCAAATAGGTGCTCAGGGTGGTGAAGAGAATAAAAAAGGCAAAACGATAGCCTGCCACGGCGTAAAAGAACATGCTCGCCGCCAGCAGGACAGTCCACTTGTACTTCTTTGCAGGGAACAAAAAGTA
>ONEN01000124.1:0-5290 GCA_900316815.1 uncultured Eubacteriales bacterium
CGCTGTGTTGACTTGCAGCGGACGGTATAGTATACTATTCTCAAATCAAAAGCAAAGGATGAAGGTTATGAAAAAAACACTTTCCGTTATCTGCGTCATGCTGCTCGCCGCGCTGACGCTCTGCGCCTGCGGCAGCAGAATCAAAACACCCTCCCACGCCTGCGGCGGCAGCTGGGAACGCATCGACATTCCCTCATCGGTGAATTTCAAGGAAGCGACCATCGACATCACCGACGACTCTTTCACCTACACACTTACAAGCGACAAAAGCACCATCGTTTACACCGGCACCGCCAAGACCACGGGCGACAAAAGCATGGTGCTCAACATCAGCAAGATGAAGCAGGTCAACAACGCCGACAACAAGGTGCTGCAGGAAAAAACCATTGAGCAGTCCGAGTCAGACGCCACGCCCGCCTATGCGCAGCTCAACGATGCGGGCAATCTCGTCCTCCGACTGGATACGGTCGAGGCTGAGTTCAGACGCAAATAATTTATATTACCTACACAACAACCTCATACGACAAAACAGGAGAGCACAGCGCTTTGGCTGCCTCTCCTGTTATTTTTTATGGTCTGATTTTTATGACGCGTTGCTTTTTTCCGTTTCGACCGTCTGAGCAGAAGCGGCTTTTTCCTCCGCCTCGATTTTCTTTTTCAGCTCTTCCCTGCCGACGGCAAGCATGAGCTTAATGCGGTTCTCCTGGTTGACCTTGGGTGCGCCGGGGTCGTAGTCGATGGTGACGATGTTGGCGTTGGGCTTGACCTCTTTGATCTTGCGGATGGCGCCCTTGCCGTTGATATGGTTGGGCAGACAGCCGAACGGCTGGGTGCAGACGATGTTCTCGTAGCCCGTCTCGGCAAGCTCCAGCATCTCCGCCGTCAACAGCCAGCCCTCGCCCATCTTGCTGCCGTAGCCGATAACGCCCTTGACCAGCTCCTTGGTGTGCGCGTAGCGGTGCGGCGGCACAAAATGGAACCGCTCCGCCGACTCGATCATCAGCGTTTCCAGGCTCGTCACATAGTCGAGCAGGCGCTTGCAGAACTCGTATTTCAGGCGGTTGCCGCCGAACATCTTGTAATCCTCAATGCGGTTGTCCACCTTAAAGGAGGCAAAGCCCATCAGACCGGGCAGACAGACCTCGCAGTCCTGCTCGGCAAGAAAGTCCTCCAAGCCGTTGTTTGCCATCTTGGAATATTTGACATAAATCTCGCCGACAACGCCCACCTTCACCTTGGGAACGCGGTTCAGCTCGATTTTCGAGAAATCCTTTGTCAGCTTGTGGAGGTTCTCGTCCACCTCTTCCAGCGTATAGCCCCTGCCGTCGATAAGCATTTTTGATATTTTGTCGCTCCAGCGGTTCACCAGCGCCATGGTCTCACCCTTGTTCACCTCGTAGGGCTTGGTCTGGTTGGAAAGCAGCATCAGCTGGTCGCCGTACACCAGACCGCCCACAAAACGGCGGATCAGCGGCAGCGTGAGCGAAAAGCCGCTGTTTTTCTCCATGCCGAAGCTCAGCGAGATGACGGGCACAAACGGGAAGCCCGCCTTTTTGAGCGCCTTGCGCAGCAGATGGATATAGTTGGAGGCGCGGCAGCCGCCGCCCGTCTGGGTCATCATCAGCGCAACCTTATGAACGTCATATTTGCCGCTCTGCAGCGCGTTGATGAACTGTCCGATCACCAGCAGCGCGGGATAGCAGGTGTCGTTGTGCACATATTTCAGACCCGTCTGCGCGATTTCGGGACCCGTTGTTTCCAGCAGCTCGCAGTTGTAGCCGAAGCTGCGGAACACGCAGGCAAGAATGCGGAAATGAATAGGCGCCATGTTGGGCATGAGAATGGTGTAGCCCTCGCGCTTCATCTGCTTGGTGAACATCAGGCGCCCTGTTTTTTTGTCATATTTCAAATCAGCCATAATTCAATCCTTTTTGGAACGCGTCAGTCGTTATCGATCGCCGCCAGCAGGCTTCTGATTCTGATTTTGACCGCGCCGAGGTTGGTGATTTCGTCTATCTTGATCTGGGTGTAAATCTTGTTCTCGCTCTCGAGGATCTCGCGCACCTCGTCGGTGGTGATGGCATCAACGCCGCAGCCGAACGACACGAGCTGCACCAGCTCCATATCCTTGCGCGTGGTGACATATTTTGCGGCGGCATACAGGCGCGAGTGGTACGTCCACTGGTTGAGCACATGCGTCGGGAACGCATTCACGCGCGGCGCCACCACATCCTCGCTCACGATCGCCACATCAAAGCCCGCGATCAGCTTGTCGATGCCGTGGTTGATTTCAGGGTCGATGTGATAGGGTCTGCCCGCCAGCACAAAGATTTTTTTGCCTTCCTTTTCGGCGCGCGCGATGATCTCGTCGCCCTTGCGGCGCACCTTCTCCATATATGCGGCGTATTCCTCATACGCCCTCTTGGCGGCGACGCGCACCTCGTTGAGCGTCAGATCGGGGAAGTAGAACGAGAGCCGTTCATACGCCTTCTTGGGGAAGTCCTTGGGACGGTGGATGCCGAAATACTCCTTGATGAAGTTAATGCGGCGCACGTCCTTCATATTATTCTTGATAACCTCGGGATAGTAGGCAACCACGGGGCAGTTGTAGTGGTTGTCGCCGAGGTGCTCGTCAAAGTTATAAGACAGGCACGGATAGAATATATTCTCAATGCCGTTGTCGATCAGCGTCTGCACATGGCCGTGCATCAGCTTTGCGGGGAAGCACACCGTGTCGCTGGGGATCGTCTGCTGTCCGCGCTGGTAGAGCTTGCGCGAGGACGCGGGCGAATGGTGCACTTCAAATTTCAGCTCCGTGAAGAAGCGGTGCCAGAACGGGTACAACTCGTACATGTTCAGACCCATGGGAATGCCCAGCTTGCCGCGCAGTCCTTCCACGGGCTTATATTCATTGATCAGCCGCAGCTTGTAATCGTACATATTCAAATCGGAGGACGGCGCTTTTTTAGTGACGGGACGCTCGCAGCGGTTGCCCGCGATGAAGCGTCTGCCGCCGCCGAAGGAATTGACCGTCAGGCGGCAGTTGTTATTGCACAGACCGCAGTTGGTGACCTTGATGTCGTGTACAAAGCGCCGCAGCTCCTCCGCGTCGGCAATTTTGCTTTTGCCCTTGCCGGCGGATTTCTTTCTTGCGTAGAGCGCCGCGCCGTAGGCGCCCATCAGACCCGCAATATTGGGGCGCACCACCTGTGTGCCCATTTCCATTTCAAAGGCGCGCAGCACCGCGTCGTTAAGGAAGGTGCCGCCCTGCACCACAATGCGCTTGCCCAGCTCGTCGGGGCCGGAAGCGCGGATGACCTTGTACAGCGCGTTCTTGACGACGCTCAGCGACAGTCCCGCCGAGATATCCTCGATGGTGGCGCCGTCCTTCTGCGCCTGCTTAACGCTGGAATTCATAAATACCGTGCAGCGCGAGCCGAGGTCAACGGGCCGTTCGGCAAACAGCCCCAACCGCGAGAACTCCTCTATCTCGTAGCCCAGCGCGTTGGCGAAGGTCTGCAAAAAGCTGCCGCAGCCCGAGGAGCACGCCTCGTTCAGGAAGATGTTGTCTATCGCGCCGTTGTGTATCTTGAAGCACTTGATGTCCTGTCCGCCGATGTCGATGATAAATTCCACGTCGGGCATAAAGTATTTGGCGGCGGTAAAGTGGGCGATCGTCTCCACGACGCCGTAGTCCACGTCGAACGCGTTCCTGATGATATCCTCGCCGTAGCCCGTCACGGCGGAGGAAATGACGTTGATATCGGGGTTGATCCCGTAAACCGCCTCCAGAAACGCCTTGATGATCTCCACGGGATTGCCCTTGGAGGGAAGGTATTGGGAATACAGCAGCTCGCCCTTTTCATTGAGCACCACGCCCTTGACGGTGGTGGAGCCTGCGTCCATGCCGATATACACGTTGCCCTTATATCCCGCCAGCTCCTTCTGCGCCACGTTCGCCATGGCGTGTCGCGCCTTGAACGCCTCGTATTCCGCCTCGCTCTCAAACAGCGGCCTGTTGAAGGCAAAGTTGCCCGAGCCGCGGTAATGCTTTACTTTTTCGATGACCGTGTCATAGTCGATGGTTTGCTCCGCGCACAGCGCCGCGCCCGCCGCCACATAGTACAGCGAGTTTTCGGGACAGATGCCCTTGGTGTTCAGCGTGCGGTCAAAGCAGTTGCGCAGCTCGCTCATAAAGGTGAGCGGACCGCCGAGGTAGACGATCTGCCCCTCGATTTCGCGTCCCTGCGCCAGTCCCGCCACGGTCTGGCTGACGACCGCCTTGAAGATACTCTCCGCGATGTCGCTTTTGCGCGCGCCCTGGTTGAGCAGCGGCTGGATGTCGGTTTTGGCAAATACGCCGCAGCGCGAGGCAATGGTGTAGGTCTTTTCATACTGCTTGGCAAGGCCGTCCAGCTCCTCGAGCGGAACGTTGAGCAGCGTTGCCATCTGGTCGATGAACGCGCCCGTACCGCCGGCGCAGGTGCCGTTCATGCGCACCTCCAGACCGTTGGTCAAAAACAGGATCTTCGCGTCCTCGCCGCCCAGCTCTATCACAACGTCCGTGCCGGGAATAAAGGTGTTGGCAGCCACGCGGGTCGCGTACACCTCCTGCACGAACTCAATGCCGCAATCCTGCGCCACGCCCATACCGGCGGAACCCGACAGCGCGACAGGCGCGCTCTCGATCCCCTTTATTTCCCGCCGCACACGGTCAAGTATCTCGGCGATTTTATCGGTGATCTGAGAAAGGTGCCGCTCGTATGTGCTGTAAATCAGCTTGTTGTCGTCGTTGAGCACAACGCACTTAATCGTGGTTGAGCCGATGTCAAGTCCTACTTTCAAAGCAAAGCCTCCATCAAAAGCTTTTTGGATGATACCTTCCGAAGCGGAAGCAGTCCGCCTGCGGCACCGAAGCATACGCCTCGAAATGCCATACCAACCTATTATAAACCGATTATTATTATTTGTCAACAGCGCAGCTCCGTCACATGACTGCTGCCCGCATATAAATTCGGCCGGGAACAACAGACTTGCGCCAAACAAAGCTGTCTTCCCGACCGAAATTAGTCATTGTCCATTTTCAATTATCCGTTATTATTGCAGTCCTGCTTCGGAGCGGTAGATTTGGGTGATGGTTTCCGCGTTTTCGGATACGATCATCGACACATACAGACCGTCCTGCGTTACGGAGCACTGCTCCACGATCGCCGCCTGCTCGGGATTATAGTCCCTGCTCTGCTTGAGCTTCGCGTTATAGCGGCTGTCAAGCTTTGTTTTGACGGCGGCG
>ONEN01000124.1:5302-7475 GCA_900316815.1 uncultured Eubacteriales bacterium
AAATTCCGCAGCCATATCGGCGGTAATGCCGTAGTAGCGATCCATCAGGCGGATCTCAGTCAGATCGGTGCAGCCTTCAAACGATACCTGCGCCTTGATGTCGTTGAAAATATCGGTCAGCGATTTGCCCGCCGCCGCGTTATCGGCAGCACCCGCATTATCAGCCGCGGCAGCGACAGTTTCCGCAGCGCCCTGCGGAACGGGTTCCGGCTCGGGATCGCCCTTTGAAGCTGCGTTGCCGCACGCGCAGCACAGCAGCGCCATGATTGCCGCCAGCATAACTGCCATTATCTTTTTCATGTCGGTTTTCCTCCCTTATCCCGCAACCGCGGTTTTCAAATAGTTCGCCCAGATTATGCACGCCTCATCGGTGAAATGAACGCCGTCGGCGTCGGGATCAACGCAGTAGTCGTCGCGCAGCGCGCCCGTGTCGTCGCACATCTGGTGGTACAGGTCGATGTAGTGATAGCCGTTTTCGTTGCAGTACGCCTGCAGTTGTCCGTCAAACTCCCTGATGATCTCATTGTTCAGGATGTCGGTTTCCAAATCGGTGATCATCGGCGTAGTGGACTGGAAGTAAAGCTGCACATTCGGCGAATGGGTGAGGATTTTGCGGACAAATTCCTTCAGGGAGTCCATCGTATCCTCTACGCCGTAGGTATCGACGTCATTAATGCCCATCAGAATGAACATTTTGGAGGCGCCCGTCAACTCGGCCGCTCTTTCCGCGAGCACGGTCTCGCCTCTGTACTGCGGATGAACGGCGTTCTCGTCATTCAAATCCCACTGGGCGTTGTGATAGCTAAGGCTGTCGGCGCACACAAACTGCGCGTTGCCCAGCAGCCCGGGATCCTCGCCGCACAGGTAGTCCAGCGTCGTGGTGATACTGTCTCCCACAAACACCGCGTCGTCAAACCACGACGGCGCAACCTTTCCCTCCGCGTCGAGCGTGACAGGCTGCGTGGCTGCCTGCGTCGTCGCGTCGGAAACGGCGGCAGTGGGCGCAGCGGGAGGCAAGGTGAGCGATTGTTCCGTTTTGGTCTCCTTGCCGCAGCCGCACAGCAGCGCGGAGGACAAGCCGACCGTCAACAATATTGCTGCAAATTTCTTCATAGTACCCTTCTTTTCTACATAAGATATTGCTATCTTATCACATACTATAGTAAAAATCAATATCTTCAGTAAAAAACTATCCTACATGATATCTATTGTTGGTCAAAACGCCGATTGGCGCCGCTCCGATACCGTTTCCGACGTGCCTGCCTTCACCCGTCGACAAAACAGCTCCCCCGAAGGGAAATCCCCGGGGGAGCCTTTCATGATGATTTATCTGTTCGAATTATCCGCTTACTGCCAGTTACCCGACTTGTCCCAGCCGGTAATGACATAAGTCTTGCCGTTCGCGAAATCGGTGAGGTCAGCCGTCTGGTTCCACTTGTTGTTCCAGTTGTTCTCGGTGGTCGCGCCGTTCATTCTGACGAAGATGACGGCCTCCCAGGTTCCGGCGGGAAGGGTGGCGGAGTAGGTCTCGCCGCTGCCGCTCATGTCGACCCACGCGTTGGTGCCGGTGCTGTTGTTGAAGCAGTAGATGGCGAAGCGCGCGTTTGCCTGGTTCCACATGCCGGGCTTGAGGTTCAGAACCGTGCCCGAAGGAGCCGTTGTGGGCTGGGTGGTAGGCTGTGTCGGCTGTGTCGGCTGGGTCGGCTGCGTGGTGGGCTGGGTAGGCTGTGTGGGCTGGGTCTGCTCCACATAGGTGCCCGCATAGCTGCCCTCCACCTCTTTCTCTACCAGGAAGAGCTGTACATAGGTAGCGTCCTTAATGCTGACGGTGCCGTCCTTGTTGACGTCTGCCGCTGTCAGCGCGTCTCCGGAGAGAAGCTCCATATCCGCCAGGTAACGCTGGATAGCGGTAACGTCCTTGACGGAAATCTTCTTGTCCTGGTTCGCGTCGCCGAGAAGGATCCTGACTGCGGGGACAGGGTCGGTCGGCGCGGTGGAAGCGGTGGTTTCCTGGGTCTTAACCTCCGTCCAGGAGCCGTTGAACATGGCGTTCAGATAGGGAATGTCCTGGTCGTCGCAAAGCTTGGTGCCGTTGTTGGTGAAGAGGCAGCAGTTGTACTTCGCGTCGCAGGTGTACTTGTAGATGTTGTTGCCCATGTCGGTCGCCGCGACC
>ONEN01000144.1 GCA_900316815.1 uncultured Eubacteriales bacterium
TTGGCCGCCGCTCATGCGCGCGCAACATCCAGTCCATCGACAGCAGCAGAAAGGCCGACATGACGAGCGTCGCCCAGGCCATGGCGCGGTTCATGCTGCCCGTCAGCCCGTAGAACATGGCCGACAGTACGGGCGTTGCGACTACGTAGAACTGGTTGCCGAAGAGATAGTTTTTGGGAAACAGGGTCTTCTGCTCCCACATCAGCCGCGCCACCAGCGTGTCCTCATACATGTCGGAGGTGCACAGCCGTGCAAAACCGCGAAAGTCGATCACAGTGTATACACACAGGTATCCGAGGATCACCAACGCGATCAGGGCCGTCAGGATGTATTCTGTTTTGCGCTTTTTGTCCGGCATGGTTCCGCTCCTTTTGCACAGGGTCATAACGGATAAAGTTTACCCTTGCCGCGCGGAAAAGTCAATACGCCTTGACTTGCCGGGCGCGACGTGATAAAATCCCCATAGTTTCGGGACAATTGAACATACACGGAGGGTTACCGAAGCGGGGACGTTTGCGAGCGCCGCCTGCGGCGGATGCAGCGAGCAATAAGGAGTGGCAGCGGTCGAAATCTTGTGAGCGTCCAGCGAGCAAAAGATTTCGGGCACCGCAACAGGACATAACGGGGCGATTTTCCCCGGCGTTTCCAAAGGAAAAGCCAAGACAATTTCATATCGTCGTTACCTCCCGCAAGGGAGTTAACATACACGGAGGGTTACCGAAGCGGTCATAACGGGGTGGTCTTGAAAACCATTAGGGGGAAACCCCACGCGGGTTCGAATCCTGCACCCTCCGCCAAATTAGCACGGTAATTTTGATAGAATTACTGTGCTTTCTTATTAATCTATGATACAATGGATTTATCTGTTGAAGATAAGAAGGAGATTCAGCCATGAGAATTGTTGAGCGCATAAATCGAGTCTTGTATAAAGTGAATAAACTGTCTTTACTATTCCAGATACTAGTGATTGCTTTTCTCCTTTGTGGATGTGCCGGTGCTGGAGACTGGGCGTCTGAACCTTTGGTAGCCAATTATGAAATCTGGCGGTTGAGCGGTCATGATATCGAACTGGTAAAGCGTGCCGGCGAATCAAGTGCAAGCACCATTATCGAGGAAGAAGTTTACGCTGTCGCATGGGATGATAATTACATTTTTGTACAGCATGAGCCAATGGAACCAGACAAAGAGGACTATACGAAGGAGCCTCATGGTGAACTTGATTACTATATCTTTGTCGTGTCCTCTGAAGAGGTTCTTGGCCCATTCACTCGCTCTGAATTTGAAGAAACATGTGTAAGCAGGAATTATCCTCTTCCCCAAGAATGGATTCAGGTACGCACCTTGCCACGTCAATAATCGTTCTGCACTTGCGGCAGTATGCACGACCGACAGAGCGAAAAAACAGGCATGTCATCCGTGGTTTCGGACGGCATGCCTGTTCATTCTTATTGGATCATCACGGAACTTTAAGGAGTGAAAGTGCGATTAGCCTTGCCTTCCCCTCGAGGGGAAGGCATTCGATAGCCGGACTCCGCCTCCTCACTTTAGCACCTTAAAGAAACGAGAAGATCCTTCTTATTCCTTTTTCACCTACGGGAGAAAAGCGGTTCTCCGATGGGCTCAAGAGAAGAGCCTATTCTTCCCAAATGTCTTCAGCGATATTTTTGCCGCTTCAACTCATCCACGCACAAATCTCTCCCTCATCTTTGCATCAAGCTGATCCTGAGAGAGCACTCTGCCCGCCGACACATCTGCCATGCTCTTGCGGAGCCTGGCGTCAATTTCATCCTGTGTAAGCTCATCCCATGATTTCAGTGAGGGAGTAAAGGGCATGCCGCCCTCACGGATGCTCTGCTGTGCGAAGATGCGAACTGCTTCCGCGAAACTGGTGCCGAGGCTTTTATAGAGCGCTTCGACCTCCGCTTTTAAGGCTGAATCCATCCTTACTTGAAGTGTAGATTCCATTGCCATACCATCGCCTCCTTGTAATGCGATTGTACTACAATTCATCTGCCGTGTCAACAAACACAACGAAAAAGGCGGCAAACATCACAAGCCGCACATTCACGCGGAATATCAGGGAAAAGAGATCGTGATCGCGCTCGACGGAGAAATCCTCGAGGACAGCGACAAGTTCCCCAAAAACAAGCTAAAACTGATAGACGCTTGGATGGAGATCCACCGCGAGGATTTGGAAGCCAACTGGCAACTTCTTTCCGAGGGTCAAAGGTTTTTCAAAATCCCACCGCTGCAATAACACAAAAAGCCCACACCAACGTGTGGGCATACTGTGCATATAAGGAGTTGATCATATGTTACAGCCAAAGGTTATAAAAGTCCTGCCGCTGCCCGACTACAAGCTATTGGTTGAGTATGCTACAGGCGAACGCAGGATATTTGACGTCAAGCCGTATATCTCCGGCGACTGGTACGGTGAATTAGCTGACGTTGACACATTCAACACTGTTCATCCCTGCGGTACTACCGTGGAATGGGACGACGGACAGGATATCGCACCGCATGAGCTATATGAATTATCCGTACCGGCAGGAGGTGTCTAAATGTCTGATTCACAGGGAACCGCGCAGACCCGCGCAAAAAACAAGTACAATGCAAAGGCTTATGATCGCATTGCACTGCAGGTAAAAAAAGGGCGTAAGGAAATACTAAAAGCACACGCCGAGCAGCACGGCGAAAGCCTGAACGGTTTTATCAACAAGGCTATTGACGAAAAGATCGAGCGGGACACTGCGGAACAAACCGACTAAAACAGGTAAATCACTATGCAGAATACAGTAGATCACTATCTCTCCAAGGGCTTTGACCGCCCTATGGCGGAGTATTTTGCCCGCGGCAGAAAGCGCCTTGCCGCTGTTGCGCCGCAGCACGACTTTACACTGCTATTGACGTATGAGGACGGCGAACAGCGCGTCTATGACATGAAGCCGCTTCTTGAAAAAGGCGGCGTGTTTGAACCGTTCAGAGAGTACGCAGCGTTTCAGCGCGTCTACCTGGACGATACCTGTTCCGTTGCGTGGGATATTGACCCGGATATTGACAGCAGCGTTGTTTGGAACAACAAGGTCGATATTTGCCCCGACGGGTGCTATGTAGACAGTGTGCCGCTGTCTGAATACAAGGCGGTGAGCTGATGGCTGATTCACAAGGATCCGCGCAGACCTGCGCGAAAAACAAGTATAACGCAAAAGCCTATGACAGTCTGCGTATTGTCGTTAAAAAAGGACGTAAGGAAATCATAAAAGCGCACGCCGAAGCGCGCGGCGAAAGCATTAATGGCTTTGTCAGCCGCGCGATCGACGAAGCTATGGCGCGCGATACAACTGGAACCGAGGGTACCAAACCATGACAAACGCTTGTTTCAGGTGCAAAGGAGATTATCAGCGATCTATCACAACGTATTGCGCTGATACCGGGAAAAGGATGATTGTCGTGAGAAATGTTCCTTGTCTGGAATGTAAAATATGCGGCGGTATCGCCTATGAGGATGTAGTTTCCACGCGGCTTGACGATATCATCAAACATTTTTCCGATCTGATGATAGAACTCGCTGTCGTAGACTACACCGACAGCAAGACAGCGTGATATTTCCGCTGCGGAGGAAACACTATGCTTCAGCCAATAGTAATTAGCGTCCTGCCGCTGCCTGATTACAGGCTTTTGGTGGAATACGCCACAGGAGAGCGCAAAATCTTTGACGCAAAGCCGTATATTTCGGGCGGTTGGTACGGCGAATTGGCGGACGTTGATACGTTCAACACCGTTCGTCCCTGCGGTACCACAGTAAAATGGAAGGACGGACAGGATATCGCGCCGGAGGAACTGTATTACAACGGCGTGCCGATCGATGACGCAGTGACAAGTGATACAGCCGAACCGGAGGAGCCCGACAATGAGTGAATTAATCCTTGAAGCATTGCGCAAATAATGAGCATGACGGAGCATAATAATGAACATAGAGTATTCAAAGCGTTCCGTAAAAGCAATCAACGGAATGGACAAACCAACGAAACAGCGGATAAGGACAGCGATTGAAGCTATCCCGAAAGGCGATATAAAGCCGCTGAAAGGAATATCAGGGAGCTATCGCCTACGTGTCGGAGATTGGCGCATCATCTTTTCTTATCCTGCCGAAAACACTGTACTAATCGAAAAAATCGCCCCTCGCGGCGAAGTTTACAAGGGGGTCTGATGAATGTCACCTATCAAAAAACAATTATTCGATGTCATTGACTGCTTGCCCGAACAGGAGCAAATCCTTTTGTTTGAGATTGCCAAGCGCTTCATCGTCGATGATGTCGCCAATGCCGACGATATGATCGCGATCCGCGAAGCACGCAAAGAATACGCCAACGGCGAAACAATCAAC
>ONEN01000149.1 GCA_900316815.1 uncultured Eubacteriales bacterium
CTTTGCGACAAAGGAAGGCTCTTCACCGCAAATAACGGTCGCCAGCACGAAGATATCTTCGTCGGTGGAGCCGTAGAACTTCGGCTCGCCGAACATTGTCGTCAGCACGGCTGTCACGAGCTGCTCTTTATCCTGCATCTTGTAAGCCGGAAAGCCGTCGCGATTCACGGTTTTGTCGGTATTTTTAAAATTGAATTTTGACATGACAGCACTCCTCTCAAGTTTGTATTGAAAGAGAAAAAGCCGAACCGAAGTCCGGCAGGTATAATCACATACAGAGAATGGGCGACAACGGGACCGTAAATTTTCTCCGCTCTACCAACTGAGTTACAATCCCGAAGGAAAGGTGGGACTCGAACCCACGCATGGTTCTTTGACATAGAATATAAAATGAAGTAACCGTCATCTGCACTGCTGTATGTGATTACAGGCAAATTATAACATTATAATATAAAAAAGTCAATATGTCGTTAGTATAATTTATCTATAATGCGCATAACCTTTTCAATACTCAACGCGAATGGAGAAAACAGTTGATCTTTCCTCCGGTGTGATTCAACATAGCCGTATCATCACGCAAAGATATTTAATAGTCAAAAGTTTCCTCAGTTTTCCCACTGCCTTTCTTACATCCAAATTATAATGCCAATCCTCTGTATCCCTTCGCTTTATCGGGGTTAAATTTGAGAAATAATAAAATTTAACCCCGTTAACTTGCATTTTATCAAAATATCGGTTATACAATCAACGAAAGCAAGTCAACTGAAGACAGAAAGTATGCGTCACTTGAAAAAATACAGGACAACTATCCAAAATATGTTTTAACTACAGATTATCTTTTGCAAAACAGAAATGGAATTAAGCATCTGAATCTGATGGAGTTCATCAAAACCAACGAGTTATTTTAAAAAGTGCCGCAGGCTTGACATATTTTTCAGCCTGCGGCACTTTTTCTTTTTACACCGCTAATCCATATTTGTATGTAATTCTTTCAACCTGTCCTTTAGATTCCCAGCAACTCCGCATAAATTCTGTTTGTCGTACGTGGCACATTACGTTTGTTCTTTGATATAATTATAGTAACCGCTGAAATAATTGTCAACCATATATCCGTTCCCGTTCTATATCGTCTTGCCCTTTTTCGTTTAGATTGAATAAACTCTTACATCAAACGCCTTGGTTTTATGTTTGTCCTTTTCCGTAACAGGTCGAATAATTTTATATTTTTGGCGAGAATAACAGTAAAGCTGATAGCTTTTAATGAAATCGGTGCGTTTTATTTCTATATTCGCATTATAACCGCTCGTTTTTCCGAATTGAGGGAAGTCAACAGGAATCTATCCGGCAAACGCTCTGAGATTAAAATAATGCATAAAAAAGAAAACCGCCTGAAAGCAGACGGTTCATCAGTATGTATATTCAATTATTCGCCATAAAAGCCTTTGTCGCTGTAAGTGAGCCATGTCATATACATTTCTTTATAGTTCTGTTTAATAAAGCCGCGTATTTTTGAAATCTCACGGTCATTCAAAATTCCTTTTGCTTCTACGGTAGTATCGCCGTTACTCATTACAAAGAATTTAGCAGAACCGGCTTCGGTCAATTTTTTATCGCTGGCGTGTACATGCATAGTTTCAACAATACAGTGGGAAGTAAAATACAAATAGTATCCGCAAACCATGAAGGAATAGTATTTCGGCATCGCTTAATCCTCCAAAAACACTTTGTTTTTTCTTAAGTATTCCGCAACAATCTCTATCTCAATATCGTCCATGCTGGATTCTATCACGGTATCGTCAGCGTCAAACACGCAAGCGGTTTTGCGTGACAAGTTAACAACCTGTATTCCTGCCGGAATGACGGTAAAAGCGTATCCGTTTACAATCATTTTTGCGTTATCAGCAATTTTTATCATATCAGTCATAATGAATACTCACCTCTTTGATATTTTTCAAAAACTCATCAGGTTCTATGCATAGATTTTTCAAAACCGGAATCAGGTCTATATATTCCTCTGTTTCAACGCCGTTGTATAACGCCGTTACCACCAGATAGCCGTTGTCCCACTCTAACACTTTGAGGTATCTTTCAAGACAAACCGGTGCGGCAAAGCGGATTTTTGTGCCGTTATACTCGAAGGACGTAAAACGATTATCACTCGACAATGTAGCAACTTTATTCAAGCCAAACACCACCTTATGCTTTCATTATACTATGTTTGTTTCATAAATTCAATATGAATTTGTCTTTTATATTCCGTACATTCCAGCATCAAGCTTTCGGCGTCGCTTCTGTCGCCGATGTTGAACATTCTGATTCGGGGAGCAGGCTTGCCTGAGGAGCAGTCCTGACTGTGGTGAACCCACCACGAATAAGGAAAATCATCGATATGCAGACATTTCGCTCACCTTGCTATTGGTTCGTCAAATCGTAATAATAGGTCAAACCGCCAATTTCAACCATTCGCAAACAGTTATCAAAGAAAGACAGATGTAACGGAAACGTCTTTAGCCCGACCGAAACATAGCGGTTTTCGAGCAAAGCAAAAAGAGATGTCTTTCTGAACTTAGAAAAACATCTCTTTTGATTGCTTATTTAGGTTGAGAACTGTTGTTACTTATGTGTTACTTGCTTGTGCTGAACTGAGGCGCACGGCGGGCAGCTTTGAGACCGTATTTCTTTCTTTCCTTCATTCTCGGGTCACGAGTGAGGAAGCCTGCCTTCTTGAGCTTGCCGCGGAGGTTCTCGGAATCATACTGGAGCAGCGCTCTGGAAATGCCGTGACGGATAGCGCCCGCCTGACCGGTCACGCCGCCGCCTGCCACACGGCATACTACGTCAAACTTCTCGTCGGTCTCGGTGAGAGCGAGGGGCTGTCTGACGATGAGCTTGAGGGTTTCAAGACCGAAGTAATCGTCGATGTCGCGGTCGTTGATGGTGATTTTGCCGGTGCCCTGGTACAGTCTTACACGGGCAACGGAGCTTTTTCTTCTACCTGTGCCGTAGAAATAAGGTGTCTTATCGTACATTCTTCATGCCTCCTTCTTAAGCTTCGAGCGTCTGAGGCTTTTGAGCCTGATGGTTGTGTTCCGCGCCCTCGAAAAGACGAAGTCTCAGAAGCGCGTTTCTGCCGAGCGTGTTCTTGGGAAGCATACCCTTAACGGCAAGCTCCATCGCCTTGGTGGGCTTGGTTGCCATGAGGGTGTCGTAGCGGGTTTCTTTAAGATGGCCGATATAGCCGGTGTGGCGCTGCCATTTCTTCTGGGTCAGCTTGTTGCCGGTCAGAACAGCGTCTTTGCAGTTGATGATGATCACATGGTCGCCGCAGTCCACATTGGGAGTGAAGGTGGGCTTGTGCTTGCCTCTGAGCAGCACGGCAGCCTGCGCGGCAACTCTGCCGAGGGGCTTGCCGGCTGCGTCAATAACATACCAGGCGCGCTCAACTTCGGCGGGTTTTGCTAAAAATGTTGACATTTTCATTCCTCCTGTTCGTTTTCGTGCTTTATGATTATAGTATAGTTTTCAGGGAATGTCAACACTTTTTTCAAAAAAATTAATTTAGCGCCGCAACTCCTCGCAAATGCTCATGTATTCTCTTAAAATCGCCCGTATTCTCACGGACGATTTTTGCTTATGCTTTAATCGCAATAATGAGGTCAGAACACCAAATAGAATAAATCATAGAGTAATAATAAAAACAGCCGCCGCATATCATAAGCGGCAGCATGCGTATACAGACAAAAGAGGTTGTGAAAAACACATAAGCTTTATGAAAACTTCACAGTTATTTCACAAAGCCGATATATTTTGTTCAAACAAAAGGGGTAGTATATAGTCACAGCAAACGAAGGAGGTGAAACCGATGTTAAGAAATCAGCCGTCGGTAATCGCTTGTGTAACAACCCAATATGAATGTGACCGGATAATTGAAGAAGCGGAACAGCTCGCCGCAGAATATGATTGTGAGCTGCACGTGCTGAGCGTATTGATGCCAACAGACAACTACGCGCTCATCAGTGACAAACTGGAGTATCTGAACCGCGTGGCAAAACGCGCGGGAGCCGATATGACCATTATTTTCAGCAGCAACGCGCCAAAGGCAGCTGTGAAGTTCGCCAGGGAGAACCAAGCCCTGCAGATTGCAGCAGGTATTCACGACGGCGGACAGGACAGTTTTTTGGTTCAGTTCAACCAAATGGCGCCTGAGATTTCTATTACCATGGTAGACAAAAACCGCAATGTCTACACAATGGATGTGCGTCAGCGACGCAGCGTCTGAGTTGGAAGGTATATTTGAACATAAACTAATAAACACATTACAATACTAATACTTAATTTCCAATAATTTCCATCTCCTTTCTTTATAATAAATAATCTCTCTTCATTGGGTGCCCCGGCATAGCCGGAGCACCCAATTCTCTTGCAGCGTGACGTTGCATCCGGTGCGGCTGCTGTAACTTCTGAAAATTGAGAATGGATAATGAATGTCGGGCAGACAGGTTGGTTGATGAGCCACCTTGTCTGCCCGATTCCGTTTGTATCTATTCAGTCGGGAACGGCGGATGCTTAACAGCAAAGCTATCTTCCCGACCGAAATTTTCCCGAAATTTTCCGTTGTCCATTTTCAATTGTCCATTGAAAAACGGGAGTTGACGGTAAAGAATATGTCAAACGTTAGTTGCGCGGATTGGATGCAACGTCACGTTGCCGCACCGGGTCGAGCTTCACGCTCGGAAGTAGGCAATTGCTTTGGCGTTGTAGTCGTACAGGGCGGTGATGACGTTAACCAGCTCCTCGTTGTCCGTCTTCTTGACCGCGCCCGCAATGTAGTTGCCGGTGTTGAAGGATACGGTCATGGTGTTGCCGCCGTTGGTGAAGGTGAGCGTTTTGGTTTCGCCCAGCTCCGCCGCCGGAATGCCCGAGAGATCGTAGCGGATGTAGTTATCCAGAATGTTCGGGGTCAGCACTTCGCCGTCGAGCTTTACTACGGTGTTTGCGGCTGTCTCGGCATCCGCTGCCGTGAAGTAAAGGCGGTAGGTGGTGGTGTCGCGCAGAAGCATGGTCGAGCCGACGTAGGTAAGGCCGTAATCAGCAAACGGCGTTTCGCTGTAATCGAAGGTCGTGAGCGCGGACTCGTCAACCGCGGTGGGTGTGTAGTCGCCCAGCTCGCTGTCTACCAAATTGTCGGTGTTGTAGTTGAATTCCTTCTGCGCCATCGCGCCGTAATGCAGCATGGACTTCGCGAGCGCCTGCAGCTGCTCGGGCTTTTCGGTTCCCGCTTCGCCTTCCTCGTTTTTGATAATGCGGTAGAGATAATCCTTGACCGCGTAGGTGCTGCTTGTTGTTTGTTCGCCGCAGGTGATGGTGGCTTCAATGCTGTCGCCCATCTCCTTGGCAGGCACATAGAAGGTCACATAGTAAACGGTGCCGCTCTTGAGCGTCGGGGTGGCTGCGATGCTCTGTCCCTTATAGGTAAAGGTGACGTCGATATCGCCGATGTCGTACTGATGCGCGTCAAAGTAGAAGTTGATGCCGATGCGTCCCTGCAGATAGAGGCTGTGTCCCGTAAAGGTCGGACGCTTAAAGACGGTTTTGGTGTCGGTGTAGGTGCTGTTGTTGAAATCGACTGTCGCCGTGTACTCTGTGCGGTCGTCAAACTCCGCTGCGGATACAGTGGCGGGACGCGAAGCGGTCTTTTCGCATTCGGAGCAGGTAAAGTCAGCATAGGCAGAGTCGGTGCCGTCCCATGTCCAGCTGACTGACCAGTTGTGCGGAACAGGGGTGAACTGCGCCGTGTAGACAGCGTCGCCCGTTAAAGCTGCAGGCACAGGGAGCCAATCGCCCTCAAAGGTGTAGGAATATTGCTCGTCGGCCGTCGTAGTAGCCGGTCACGTCGTCGGTGAGGTCCATGTATTGGGTGTATTGCCTGTTGATGTCCTTGCTGCAGGCGTCTCCGAGAATTTCACCGTAGATAAACAAACCGCTTTGGTAGCCGTTGATGCCGTTGATAACGGTCGGCCAGAAGTCGCTTCCGGTTTGCCCGTCGTCGGTGGGAAGCTCAATGTGCTTGGCGGTGTCAAAGCGGAAGCCGTCCACACCGCAGTCCACACATTCCTTGAGAAAAGCGAGGACGCGCTGCTGAATAACGGCATTGGCGGTGTTCAGCTCAGGCATACCGAGGTGACCGTGCGTCATCTGGTAGCGGCTGTCGCTGCTTACGCCGCCGACGTTGCCGAAGAAATATTCGTCCTTCTTCAGCTCGGAGTTGACGTCCGCGTGCAGGTAATTGGTAAATTTGCCGGTGCCAACGCTGCCGTTGTTGGCAAGGTGGTTGGATACGATGTCGACGATGACCTTGATGCCGTAGGTTTCCGCTTCGGCACACATCTCGGTAAGCTCGTCCTTGGTGCCGAGCCACGAGCCGCTTTCGGCAACGCAAAGGTCGAGCGGCTGATAGAGCTTCCACCAGTTGGAGGAAGACTCGGTGTAGCTTGCGCTGTAGTCCTTCGGCGGCTGCACGGGAGAGGTTTGTACGGCGGTGTAGCCTGCCGCCTTGATGTCGGCGAGGTTCGCCTTGATGGCGTTGTAGGACCAGTCAAAGCAGTGCAGAATCGCGCCGCCCTGCACCGTATCCTGTGCGAGTTCGGGATGGTCGCCGTCAACGGGCGCTGCCGACGCCGCGAGGCTGCCTGTGGCGGCACAGGACGCGACGATGCATGACGCTAACAGCGTGCTGATAATTTTTTTAAATTTTTCATGGTGCGTTCACTCCTTTGCTTTCATTGTAACACACCGGAGTATAAATTGCCAATAGTTTTTTTGAATGTTTTACCGATTTTCTATGGTTTATCACAACGAACGGCATTGTTTCGCGCCGAAAAAAATCCTCCCTGCCGAAGCAGAGAGGACGAATCGATATTTTGTTACAGCGTACCGAAAATGCGGTCGCCCGCGTCGCCGAGGCCGGGGCAGATATAGGCGTTCTCGTTGAGACAGCGGTCAAGACAGCCCACATAGAGCTGAATGTCGGGGTGCGCCTTCATCAGGGTGCTCACGCCCTCGGGAGCGGCGATGACCGACATAAACTTGATTTTTCTGCCGCCGCGCGCCTTGATGAAGTCAACGGCAGCCACAGCGGAGCCGCCTGTCGCCAGCATGGGGTCGACGACGACGATCTGCCGTTCTTCAATCGCGTCGGGCAGCTTGCAGTAATATTCGTGCGGCAGATGGGTTTCGGGGTCGCGGTACAGACCGATGTGTCCCACCTTGGCGGAGGGCACCAGCGCCAGAATACCGTTCACCATGCCCAGACCGGCGCGGAGAATCGGCACGACCGCCAGCTTTTTGCCGTTGATAACGGGCTGCACGGTGTCCTCGATCGGGGTGGAAACCTCGATGTCGGCTGTGGGCAGGTCAGCCAGCGCCTCATAGCCCATCAGCATGGCAATTTCTTCAATCAGCTTGCGGAACTCGTTGGTGCCTGTGGAGGTCTTGCGCAGCAGTGTGATTTTGTGTTTGATCAACGGGTGGGTCATGTAGGATACTGACATACCTTTTTCCTGCCTTTCTTTATCGGATCGTTTTGATATAATCGACAATTCTCTCAAAGTGCATGGAATGCGACGCCTTTACCAGCACCGTGTCGCCGTCGCGCAGCAGAGAGGGAAGCGCCTCGATCAGCGCGTCCGCGTTTTCAAACCAAAGGTCCTCCGCGCCGTGCGCCAGCTCCTTCGCAAGCGGACCGGCGCTCAGAATACGGTCAACGCCGATCTCCTTGGCGTAGGCGCCCGTGTCGTAATGGAGCGCCAGCTCGTTGGCGCCCAGCTCCTTCATGTCGCCGAGAATGGCGACGGTTCTGCCGCTGAAATTCTTCAGTGTTTCCAGCGACGCCTTCACGGAGGTGGGGTTGGCGTTGTAGCAGTCGTCGATGATGCGCAGCCTGCCCGTGTTGATGACATGGGCGCGGCTGCCGACGGTCTGATAGGACTCCACACCGCGGACGAGCTGTTCGTCGCTCAGTCCCAGCAGCGAACCCGCCGCCACAGCCGCCAGCGCGTTCGACACCATATAGCTGCCGATGGCGGGAATGGTCACATCCAGCTGTTTGCCGTCAAAGCAGAGGGTGCAGCGCACGCCGCCCTCGCCGTTGTTTTCAATGTTTTCCGCGTGAAAGCGGTTGTGCGCGCCGATGCCGAAGAAAATCGGCTCTCTGCCCTGCACCTCGGTCACGGTGGCGAGCTTGTCGTCGTCGCCGTTGAGGATGAACGCCGCGCCCGGACGCGCGTGGGCAAACATCTCTGTCTTGGCTCTGAGCACGCCGTCGCGGTCGCCCAGGTTCTCCAGATGGCAGCAACCGATGATGGTCAGCACGCAGACGGTGGGCTGCGCCATCTCCGCCAGACGGGTCATCTCGCCGAAGCCGGAAATGCCCATCTCTATGACGGCCGCCTCGGTGTCCTCGGGCATACGCAGCAGCGTCAGGGGAACGCCCAGCTCGTTGTTGAGGTTGCCCTGCGTTTTGTGGGTCTTGTATTTCTGCGACAGCACCGCGTAGAGCATCTCCTTGGTGGAGGTCTTGCCTACGCTGCCCGACACGCCCACAACGGGAATGTCAAACTTCTCGCGGTACGCCCTGCCGATTTTCTTCACCGCCTCCAGCGTGGAGGGGACGAGGATGTACGGCTTATCCGCGCTCTGCGGCGCTTTTTCGCAGACGGCGCAGACGGCGCCGCTGTCGTAGCATTTCTGAATAAAATCGTGTCCGTCAACGCGCTCTCCCG
>ONEN01000177.1 GCA_900316815.1 uncultured Eubacteriales bacterium
GAAACCGCATGAGCAAAAAAACTTGTTTGGCATTTATCCTCACGGCGGCAGCCTTTATATCCTGCTCCCTTTTCCCCTCTCACGCGCAGGAGTATCCCTGTGTCACGCTGACAGGAGACGCGGACGGAAACGGCATTGTGAATATCGACGACCCGACCCTCACGCAGCGCGTCCTGGCCGACTTTGTTGACCTGTCGCCCGAGCGGACTACAGCGGCGGACTGCAACCGAAACGGCGTGGTGGACGTCACCGACGTAACGCTGATGCAGCAATATGTCGCGGACATGGACACACGCGGCGAAACAGTCAGCGTTCCCGTCGGGCTGTCTGAGTTACTCCCCGCTTACTGTCTGCGCGAGGCGGAGCGGGTCAAAAACAGTATCACCTCCGAGGCAGATGAAAACGACGTCGTGTTCGGCATATTCACCGACACACACTTTTCTCCCGACGATACCGACCTTGCACGCACACAGAAGCTAAACGCCGTGCGCGCCATGCGCCGTCTGGCGGACATCGCCCCGCTCGACTTTGTGATACAGGGCGGCGATTTAGTTACCTACGGTCCGCGCGAGCACGATGAAGCCGCCTTCCGCTTTGTGCAGGAAACCTTCAGCGGCTGCCGCGCGCCGCTTCTCACCGCAAAGGGCGACCACGACAGCGCCCAAAGACAGGGCGACCGCCTCACCAAATCGGAATTTGCGGCTCTGGCAGCGCAGACAACGCCGCGGGCTGTCCGATGCGAGGCGTATCCGAACAATTATTACTTCGACCTGCCCGCCAAGAAAACGCGCGTCATTTGTCTGGATACCGGCACCATCATGGCAGGGCAGAGCTATCTGGGAGAGGACTTCTCCACATGGACGCACCCTGTACTGTATAACTGGCTGCTCGACGAGGTGTTCTCCGACGATGTGAAGGACGGCTGGCAGTTTATTCTGCACTCCCACGCGCCGCTCGACGCGGAATGGAGCTTTGGTATGGCGGAGCAGTACAAAAGCAGCCACAGGGACAACCCGTACCCGCAGGAAGCGCTGGACTCCTCCCTGCGCAACGCCAAGGGATTTTTGATACACATCAACAGCCTGCTGGAGGCTGTCAACACAGGCGGCGATTTTTCCACAGCCATGTCCACCGCCAATTACAAGCTGACCTATGATGAGAACCATGTGCTGCTAAGCGCGAAAAAGACGGATAATGCCGTTACCCTCGATAACGCGATATACGGCATGACGGGAATCGACAACGGTCATTTTCTGCCCTTTGTCCGAAGCAAGCGCTTCAGCGGCTGGACGTCGCGCGCCAAGCTGGTCGTGAGCGGTCACTGCCACTGCGACAGGCTCAACCGTTCCACCCTCATGCCCGACGGAAACGGCAACTACACCCGCCAAACCGTCAGCTACGGCATTGGATACACCGGCTCTGCGGCGCGCTACGGCGCGAAGAAAGAGACCTACTACACCGCCTGCTTCGGCAAGGACGGAGAGATCGCGTCCAGGGGTCCTATTCTGAACCGCACCTACGGTGACATCAGCGAGCAGCTGATGGACGTCTGGATCGTCGGCGAGCACACCGTCAAGCGTATCCGTTTCGGCGCGGGAGCAGGCTCTACCCTGCTGTCAACGGAAATCACCATATAAAAACACCGAACCATCCCCGAAAAAAGCCGGGACGGCTCGGTGTATTTTTTTAGTTGATTATGTTTAATCCATTTTGATGGTGCCGATCACCTTTCCGACACAACGAACGTCATCATACTCGTGCAGCATAATGGGCTCATATGCGGGATTCAGAGAAATCAGCCTGCCGTTGCCTATTTTTTTAATATAGGAATCTCCGTTCACGATAAAAATGCCTATTTCGCCCTCGTGGATCCGCGCGGAGCGTTGAATCAAAACGCAGTCGCCGTCAAAGAACCTGGGCTCCATGCTGTCGCCTCTTACCTCGAGGATAAAGTCCGCCGACGCGGCGGCGCCTGTCCTGTCAATATTTACATACTCCACAAAGGTGTAATCCAAAAGAACGGAGCCGTTGCCCGCAGAGGTCGTAGTACGGTAAAAGGGCATGAGCTTGTTGGGCAAAAACGACGAGGTAAACCCTGCAGGCTTTGCCGCAATGCCGCCGCTCCTGTTTACGGAGGGGTTATCGCAGCGTCCAAGCAGGTAATCGACGGAGCAGTCCAGATAATCGGCCATCTTTGCAAGATTATCGGCTTTGGGCATGGACGTTTTCAGGTTTGCCATTGTGTTTCTGCCCAAACCCGTTTTTTCAAACATATCCTTTAGTAATATCTTCTTTTCTTTAGCGAGCTTTTTAATTCTTACCGCTATATCACTTGAACAATACACAAATAGCTCCTTGTTGTTTTTTATGGATATTTAACAAAAAACTCCGTTTTTAGAGAAACACCATTGATTTTCACTATTTTTAGGTATATACTATTACCTAAGTAATTCCTTTGCTTAATAATACCATAGTAATATCGAAAATTCAAGGAGGAAATCCAATGAAACTCGCTGAAAATCTAAAAAAGCACAGAATTTCCGCCGGCCTTTCCCAGGCAGAGCTCGCTAAACGCGTTAACGCCAATCAGTCGATGATTGCCCACATAGAAAACGGCTTCAAGGTTCCTTCACTCGCCTTAACGGTAGAACTTGCCGACGCGCTCGGCACAACACTGGACGCGCTGGTAAGGGGGTAAATCACCGACCTCTCTTTAACAAGTCAATACTCTGATATTAGGAGGAAATCGAATGAAGAAAAAGAAAATCCTGTCACTTATTCTCGTGGCGGTAACAGCAGCGTCATGCTCTCTGTTTCCCGCCCGCTCACAGGAAGACGCCGACGCCGCGCTGATGGGCGACGTCAACGGCGACGGAACGGTGAACATTAACGACGTCACCGTTACACAAACCGCACTGGCGAAATTGGCCGACCTGACGGACACGCAGGCTATGCTGGCGGACAGCAACCAAAACGGCGAGGTCGATATCGACGACGCCACGATGATACAGCAGTACCTCGCCGAAATGAACGCCGCACCTGTCGGCTCCTCCGTCAGGCTGTCCGAGCTGCTGCCCGACTACTGTCTGCGCGAGACGCAGCGCGTCAAAAGAGTCATTGAAGCAGAGGCGGGCGAAAACGACGTCGTATTCGGCATGTTTACCGATATGCACTTTGCCGGCGAGGAAAGCGAAGAATCCAGAAAGCAAAAGGAAAACGCCGTGCGCGCCATGCGCCGTCTGGCGGATGTGGCGCCGCTTGATTTCGTCATCCAGGGCGGTGATTTGGTAACCTACGGTCCGCGCGAGCATGAC
>ONEN01000086.1 GCA_900316815.1 uncultured Eubacteriales bacterium
AGATCCTCCTCGATAGGGTCGCTGAGAGAAAGGTTGCTTTCGATAAGCTCCTCGCACTCGCTGTCGACCGCGATCGTCTCAGTGCCGAATACAGCGGTATCCGTAAAGGTCGGATCGGTGTAGTCCACGCTTGTGCTGCCGCTGTTAATCAAATACGCCGCCGGCGCCTCAACAGCGAGCGGAATCTGTTTTTTATCGGTATAATATCGGTCGTACTGATCCAGAAACAGGCACGATCTTGCCTGCTCGGAGTTCAATACATTTGTAACGTCGGTCGCCTCGGAGAGCACCTCGTCCGACGCGTCGGAGCTCTCAAAAAGTGTCGGCAGCGTGTGGCTTGCCGCCGCTTTTTCCAACCTGACCTTATACAAAATTTCGGGTATCGCGGTAACGTTTACTTTGACGTTGGGAAATATTTCCGTAAAGTCGTCCAACACGCTTTTTGTCGCTTCGGTTTCGGAGCTGCCTCTTTTAATGGCGACCCAAACGGATATTTCCGCGTCGGGCAAGCCCTGCTCCTTCTTTTTGTTGGCGTACACATTGACCACCATGCCGGCTGTCAAAACAAGAACTAAACAGGCGGCGATGATTCCTGCCAACCGCTTTCCGGCGCGGAGACGTTTTTCTTTTTTCAGACTGATTATTTTCTTTTCGCCGTTGATTGCTTTGAGAAAATCCTCAACGGTTTTGAAGCGAAGATGACGGTTGACCGCCATCGCCTTCATGATAGCGTTGCTAAGATTTACCGGGATCGAAGGATCGATCTCATGGGGCGAAAGCAGCGCGTCGCTGACTTTGCGGTTGGTGGACTCGTCGGGCTTTTCTCCCGTGAGCATAACGTACAGCGTAGCTCCCAATGCATAAATATCTGTCCATGTGCCGATACTCGCGGTGTTGTCGTATTGCTCAACGGGCGAATAGCCGGGCTTCAAAATGATATCGATCACCTTGTCGGTGTTGTCAGCCAACTTTGCGGCGCCGAGATCGAGCAGCTTAACGCGAATGTCGTCTCCGTCGCAGATGAAGATATTATCGGGAGCTACGTCGCGGTGAATTATCCCCGCTTCATGCAGGGAGATCAGCGCTTTTCCGACCTCGTTGGCGATTTCGATAGCAAAATCCCTATCGTCGATCCTGCCGTTTTGTTTGAGATAATCGCTCAGCGGCAGACCGCTCAGCAGCTCCATGACGATGTAGGCGGTGCCGTTTTCTTCAAAGGACTCAAACACGTTCGGGATATTGCGGTGGTTGCCGAATTTCGCCATTGTTCGCGCTTCCGCCAAAAATCTTTCCTTGCGGTACTCAAATTCCTGCACCGATTTTTTATTGACAATGACCTTGTTCTCTCCGACCGCTCTGGTCATCAGGCGGTTCGCAAAAAATTCCTTGACCGCGATAACTGTGTCGAGCTTGGTGTCCCACGCGCGGTAGATCACGCCGAAGCCGCCGGCGCCGATCGCGTCGCCGAGCAAATAGCGGTTCCACAGAAGCGTGCCGGGAGATAAGTAGACCGGCTCGGCGGTTTTTTCCGAACGAACCGCGCCGCAGTACGGACACACCTCGAATTCATCGCCGTATTCCTTAAAGCATGAAAAACATCTTCCCATTATTGCTTCCTCACATCACATGTAAGCTTCCCAACTGAAATCCTCGCCGCAAAGCGGAATAAGGAGATACATTCCCTCTCCAAACTCGATTTTATCCATCGCCTTGAGCTTTTTGAATTCCATAACGATATCGCCGTTCAAATAGGTCAAGCCGCTTCCCTCGCCGGGTTGGATAAAAAAGCTCCGTCCTTTGGGGTCGTAGGTGATCCAAACGTGCTTTTCTCTGGAAACTGCGTTATCCTTATGGAGCACGACTTTATTCGACATGCAGCGACCAACAGCGTTCCTGCCCGCTGCCAGCTGAAAGCTCTCGCCGAAATGCTTTCCCTTGACGCAGACCAACCAACCGACCACCGGCTCGGAATCGTTCTGCGGCGCGCTTGTTCCCATGCTGAAAAAGCCGATGGTTTTTCCGTCGGCGGCTGATACGGCGCTTCTCACCGCGGCCTCAAACGAGCTTTGACCGGACGGCTTGCTCTCGGCAAGCTCCTTGTCTGTTTTCGGCGCTTCCTGTTTTGTATCGGGAGCCGGCTGCTCCTGCGGCTTTTGTTTGCGCGTATCGTTGGAACGACTGAAAATATCCTCAACGGGAAGCTGCGGCGCTTTCGAGCTTTCCGCGGTGAGACCGGAGCCGCAGTAGCGGCAGAATTTTGACGTTGCCGAGGTTTTGTGACCGCATTTGGGGCAGTCGATCAACTCCTGCGAGGGTGTATAAAGCTCCGCCTGCTTTGCGGCGGGCTTGACAGCTCCTGTTTCCCGCGCGGAACCGTATGAGGAGGAGCCGCGCACCACCTTGCTCGGTTCCGGCTGCTTCGGCTGTTCGTCAAACACGCCGAAGGTTTTTCCAAGCGTTTTCTGCGGAAGGGGCGTTACCTCGGCGGACTGATGATTTCTGCGATTCTTCCATGCTGCAAAACGAGAGCCCTCGCTCTTCGGCTCCGCAGGCTTTTCCACTTCTCTTATCTCCTCGACCGAAGCGCCGCAGTGAGGACAAAGCTGGTATTTGTCCGCGTCAAAATAGTGTCCGCCCGCGCATTTTTTTACGTTCATATCCATTCCCTCCGTTTATTTGACTGTGATGGCAGCGACCGTCATATTATCTCTTGCCACATGACCGGCACACCTGCGCGCTTTCATTTCCAGCGCGTGAACCATCTCGCTGATATCGGTAAAATTATTGATGATGCTGCAGATCCCCTCGTCGGAGATCAAGCGGTACAGTCCATCCGTCGCAAGCAGAAGTCTGTCGCCGCTTTTTAATCCGAACGGCAAATCGTTCGATTCGATATACGGCAATCCGTTCACGCCGAGAAAGCTCACCAGCGCTTCTCCCTGACCGATCTGACGGTCGTAGGCGTCCTTGTCAATCAAGCCGTTTTGGAGCTGCCGGTTCAAAACCGATTGATAATTGTGGTCAGCCGTAGCTCTGACCAGCTCGCCGTCCCTGAAAATATACAGACGGCTGTCCCCGACCGATAGCCAGTAGAGCGAGCGGTCTGCGATATACGCGGCGACCATGGTCGAGCCGGCATTCAGCTTTTCTCCCGATCGGTCGTGCAGGCACGAAACGGCAAGGTCGATATCCGCAGCCGCTTCCAGCAGCCACGTCCGTGGATCGTTGCAGGGAAAATCCACCGCATAACGACTTAACATCGTGCGCACCGCCAGTTCTCCGGCAAGCTGACCGCCCTTGTGACCGCCCATTCCGTCGCACACCACCACGAGCCCCTCGTTGTTATTCAATTGTACGCCGGCGCAGTCCTGCTGCTCCTCCCGGTCGCCGATGACTGACAGGAGAGCGATCTTTACCACCGCGTTTTCATCTGTCAGAACATAATCGGTTTTATGGTTCTGCATACCCGCACCGCCTTATCTTGTATTCCAAACAGCGATCGCGGAATAATTATCCATATCGCTGCCCTCCGCGTTTTTGACGACGCGTTCCGTCATTCGACGCAGCCATTCCTCCGCCGAATCAGTCTCGCGCAGCAGGCTGCACATCTCGGCTTCGTCGATCCATTCCCAAAAGCCGTCCGAACACAGCAAAAACGCCTGACATTTTTTCAGCTTTTCGGGAGGGAGAAGCTCATACATCGGCTCTTCCCAGTCGACGCCCATCACGCGCAGCACAAAGCTGCGGTCGGGATGAAAACGAATTTCGCTTTCCTTGATCTCCTTTGACAGCGCCAGCATTTGAGGGATGCTGTGATCGAGCGTCCGGCGCTTCACCTTGTTTTTGTAAAACACGTAAACGCGGGAATCGCCTACATGTCCGATGTAAGCGTGCTTCCCGTCCGTCACAAGCGCGGCGGCTGTGGTTTTCATTTTTCGTTTGGCGCTGCGTTCCGCCTGCTCGCTGAGCAAGATCGACTGCGCCGCTTCAAAGGCGGCGGGAAGAAAGTCAGCCATGCCGTTCATTTGAGTAAACTGACTTTCAAACACATCGACGACCAACTGAGAAGCGATGTCGCCCATGCCGTGACCGCCCAAGCCGTCGCAGACGATAAAGCAGCGGTTGTCACCGTTTTCAAAGCACCCGAGAGAGTCCTCGTTAGCATGACGGGAGCCTTTGTCGGTGATTTTATAACAATTCAGCATATCATATTTTCCTTAATCAGCCCTTAAGCTGAACATATCCCTCAAACATACCGGGGTTTTCTTCGTATACAAAGGAGTGCAGCGTACCGTCTTTTCCCGGTTCATTTGCGGAAGTATAGTATACTACATGGTTTCCGTTTTCATCTATAAGGATATTCTCAACACAAACTACGTGTCCATACGAACCGCGCCTATGATATGCCAAAGAAGGTATTTTAACGGAATTAATGTCTGTTACGCACTCCAGATTTGGATTAGCGGTGTAAGCATTTCCTATGTTACCGGCAGTTTCGCAACTAAAATTAGGGTCGACATTCGATATCTCCTTAAACCTTACCCAAGCATATCCAACACATTGCAGCTCATCATAGGCGCTCCAACCATTCTGTGTATTTTCGGCGATTCGTCCGTCATAATCTCCGTTATGGATATCAACATAAACCTGACCGACCATAGAATCCCAATATGCTTTTTCATTCTCAAACACCCGTGCGTCAGACGTCGCGTCACCGTAGGATAAGCCGTAAACAGTCGGCATATCGGCGTTGTTTACCTCTTGGCGGATAACTGCGTCAAGATTTTGCATAGTCTCCTTCGCGATCCGCAGCAGCTCTGAACCGTCGGCCAAGGTTCTGGTCAAATCGCTCAGACATCTCGCCTGCATCTTGCAGGTTTTTATGATTGTGGTTTGACCGCCGCTTCTTCTGAACGCGTCGGACACAGAAGAAAGACATCTTGAAATATCTCGTGATAAAAATTGAAAATTAAATGACAATTGAAAAAATTTTCGACATTGCTGGTCGATATCATTTTGTAAAACTATTTTTTTTGCCATATCACACCTCGCTGTTCAGCTGACTGAAATCCAAATCGGAATAATAGCAGACCTTGATCGGCGCGTTGATGTTATTGATGATATTCGCCGTTTGTAAGTCGTGAATTTGCGTCGCGTCATATAATGTATCGTGCAGCTGAGTTGAAGCCGCTCCTTGACTGAGATGAACGACCGGCGATTTGATCGAGAAAAAATCGCTGAGTGAATCCTGCACGCTTTGAAACGCCTTGGTCGTGTTGGAATCGACCTCGTCAAACCGATTTGCCGACTGACGGATCAAATCTAAAAGGGTTTGCGTGTTGATACTGAGCGTGTTGATCTTCTTTTTGGCGGCGGTTATCTGTTCGTTGATCTGATCGCGTTCGGCGCAGTTCCAGTCGTCGTGCGTCGTAACCGCATTCAGCTTTTCGACTCCCGCTGATATTTCGGAAACAGTCGCGTTTGCGGCTGTCGCCAAGCCTCTTAATACGTCGGAATCTATCGAAATCATAATCGTTCTCCTTAGTTCACAAATAATTGATACCAGAGCTTTTCAAAGAAATTGTCAACGTTACTGAGCTCGCTGATCTGCGTATCCACAGCCGCTTTCAGCTTTTGCAGCGTCGTCAGCAGATTCAACGCCCGTATGTGATTTCTGTGCATCATCTCAATATACGCTTCGGCGGCGTCGCCCTCCCAAAAACCTCTCATGGAATCGATCAGCGTATTTAATTCATCTATTTTTTCCTGCAAGCTGCCGATCTCTCTTCCAAGCCTTTCCGAGTCCCGCCGCAGGCTTTCGATATCTATTTCAACTTTCCATTGCCATGCCACAGTATCACCCCCGGTTGTAGATATAGTTTTTCAATTCATCATCTATTTTTCTGTATTTTTCCACGGTGCTCGATATCGTTGCCACGGTGCTTTGCAGCTGCCCGATCAGCCGGTCATATTCGTTGATCAGCTGCCGTGAGGAGCCTTCGATCCCAAGCGCCGTGCTGCCGGCGAAGGATTGGGACTGATACATGATCTCGTTCAGCGAATCCCTTGCCGCCTGTAGATCCTGAATCGCCGCGCGGATATTGGCGATATCCTTCTGCGCCGCCGCTTCGTCTATTGTGATCCTTCCGTTTGCGTCCTTGAACGCCATTACATCGCCCCCTTGATAACGTCGTTGACCGCCCTGATAAAATCGTCGGCGGAAAGGCTTACGAGCTTTTCTTCATCCGCTTCGGTGCAGAGCATACCGTCAAACTCGATAAAGGTTTTGACGCGCGACGCTTTGCCCACGTCAACGCTCTTTGCCGAGAAGAAACGGGTCACCTTTGATTTGTCAAAATCCGCGACCTGCTGACCTGATCGGAACGTATAAGCCCCGGGAACAAGCGCCTTGACCGTTTCCTCTATCATTTCCGGCGTGACCTCGCTGACAAGCAGCTCCTTGCCGTGATTCTTGACCAAAGTGATTTTTCTTCTGTAAAAATGGTAGTTATACACATCTACCTTCAATTCCTCGCCGATGGAGCAAATATTCAGCGAGGTCTCGACCGTTCCGAAGAAAACCGGCTGCAAAAGCCGCGCGCAGGCTTCATCCGGCTCAATCTCTCCCGAAAAATCCTCCTCAAGCATTCCCTTTGCCACCAACGAAGCGCGCGTTTCCTTTTCGAACAGCGCATAGTCCTGCCCTATATCGTCAAGCGCGGCGATATACGCATAGTCTATGTACCTTGCGCTGAGTATGCCGCCGAGACAATACAGCTCCTTCGGTGTTAACACTAATCCGTTGTCAATCATAGCCTCTCCCTCAGATCCCTTTTATTTTATTTGCGATATCTGTATCCATGCTTTCGTATTCGTCCGCAAACCGCTTCAACAGCGCCGCAGTTTTGTCAACATACGCATATAGTTTTTCAAACTGCCCGTTGACCGTGATGATTTGTCCGGCAAACGCCCGCTCCGCCTCACCCTGCCAATCCTCGCAGGTG
>ONEN01000150.1 GCA_900316815.1 uncultured Eubacteriales bacterium
ACGCCTTCCGTTAACGCCGCGCTATAACGCGGGAGTAGACGGTTAAGTTGCTGACAGACGTTAGTTTCGCGGATTGATTGTCGGCTCAGCCGACCGGGGCACCCGGTGGTGATTTTAGTTGTTTTTTATAAAAACTATTGACGAAAACTGTCTAAATGATTTATAATGTTCATTGTGAAATAAAGCGCGGCGTAGGATTCGCTGCGCTTTTGGCAGGCGCTGTTCGGGATAAAACGACGCCGCGCCGCTCCTGCCGAAAAAAACATACGGAGGAAAGAACAATGACAAAAACAAAAAAAGTGTTGCTTGCCGCCGCTTCGGTGGTCATCATCGTCCTGCTGGCTGTCGCCGGCTTTTCGGGCGGGGCGCTGGGCGAAGTCAAATGTCTCAACTGCAACGAAACAGGCATTGTCGCCGACGCCGACTGCGACCACTGCGACGCGGACACACACACCGTGACCTGTCCCGAATGTAACGGCATCGCCGCCATCAAGGGCAAGGCCTGCAACGTCTGCAAGGGTGAGGGCACCGTTACCTGCACCTACTGCAGGGGCACAGGCACCATTCCGAGCGCTCCCTGCCCCGAATGCGGCGGAACCGGCAAGGTTCCCGGCTCTGCGTGGGCGCTTCTGCCGCCGATCATCGCCATCGGACTGGCGCTGATCACCAAGGAGGTTTACTCCTCTCTTTTCATCGGCATTCTGGCGGGCGGCCTGATGTATTCCAACTTCAACGTGCTCAAAACCGTTGACGCCGTGACAAACGATGGCCTTATCAGCGCCGTCACGGGCACTGCGGGTATTTTCATCTTCCTGATCGAGCTGGGCGTTATCGTCGCCCTCGTCAACAAATCGGGCGGCTCCGCCGCGTTCGGCAAATGGGCGGCGCGCCACATCAAGACCCGCACGGGCGCCATGCTCGCCACCTTTGTGCTGGGCGTGCTGATTTTCATTGACGATTATTTCAACTGCCTCACGGTCGGCTCTGTTATGCGCCCCGTCACCGACGGTCACAAGATTTCGCGCGCCAAGCTGTCGTATCTGATCGACGCCACCGCGGCTCCCGTGTGCATGATCGCCCCGATTTCCTCGTGGGCGGCGGCTGTTGCGGCATACGCCGAGGACGGACAGGGCATTAACCTGTTCATCACCGCTATTCCGTTCAACTTCTATTCCCTGCTGACCTTCGTGTTTATCGTCGCCCTGTGCGTGATGAACTTCGATTACGGCGCTATGGCGATGCACGAATACAACGCCATATACAAGGACGACCTCTTTACCTCGGGCGAAAAGGTGGAAACCGAGGCGGAAGAACCCAACCCCAGGGGCAAGGTTATCGACCTGCTGCTCCCCATTATCGTATTGATCGCTGTTTCCGTGTTCGCGCTGGTGTATAACGGCGGCCTGCTCGACGGCGTGCCCTTTATTACCGCGTTCTCCGACACCGACGCCACCGTCGGCCTGCCCTGGGGCGGTCTGATCGCGCTGGCGTTCACGATAATCTACCTCAACCTGAGAAAGATCGTTTCCCTCAAGGAAGCGATGGAAGCGGTTCCCAAGGGCTTCCTTGCGATGGTTCCCGCCATTCTGATTCTCACCTTTGCCACCGCGCTCAAGAATATGACCTCGCTGCTCGGCGCCAAGTATTTTGTGGCGGTGCTGATGGACGGCGCGGCCTCCTCGCTGCAGAACTTCCTGCCCGCGATCATCTTTATCGTCGCCTGCGTGCTGGCGTTTGCGACGGGCACCTCGTGGGGCACCTTCGGTATTCTTATTCCGATCGTTATCAGCCTGTTTGAGGGCAACCCCGATTCCGTTGTCAAGATCATCTCCATCTCCGCCTGTCTGGCAGGCGCCGTCTGCGGCGACCACTGCTCCCCCATCTCGGACACCACCATTATGTCCTCGGCGGGCGCGCGGTGCAACCATATCAACCACGTTTCCACGCAGCTGCCCTATGCGCTGACCGTGGCGGGCGTTTCCTTTGTCACCTACGTCATCGCGGGCTTTGTGCAGCAGTGGTATATCGCCCTGCCCATCGGTATCGTCCTGACGCTCGGCACCCTCTTTGTTATCAAACTGATCGTCAACCGCAAGCGTGACGCTTGACCCGGTCCGCGCAATCAACGTCTGTTAACAACTTAACCGTCATGCACGCGTTCGGACGCGGCGTGCGCCGAGGGCGCTTTCTCCGCGCAATCAACGTCTGTTAGCAACTTGACCGTCATGCACGCGTTCGGACGCGGCGTTTGTCCGACGTTTCCGAACTGCCGCTCTATCCAAAGCCGCACTGACAGCCGGGGCACCCGGCCGCACTAAAAAATATGAATAAGATACAAATTATACCCGACAAATTCAAAATATGCAGCGGCAGCACGCTCAAGCTGATTGCCGTTGTCACCATGCTGATCGACCATATCGCAGCCCACCTGATGACCGAAAAAACGGTGACCTTCGCCGTCGGCGGCATTACCCTGTCGCTGTACGTCATTATGCGGCGCATAGGGCGCGTGGCGTTTCCGCTGTTCGTCTTTCTGCTGACAGAGGGCTTTGTCCACACGCACAACCGCCTGAAATACGGCGGCAGCCTGCTGGTCTGCGCCATCGTGTCGGAGTTTCCGTGGGATTTGATTCACAGCGGTCAGCTGATTTACAAGGGACAGAACGTGTTCTTTACCCTGCTGCTCGGCTTTCTGGGCATGTGCGCCGCGGAGATGTGGGGCGACAGGCACCTCATTCCCCTGCTCGCGCTGGTGGGACTTGCCGTGCTGTCGGTCGTCGCGGAGGCGGACTACGGACTGAACGGCTATGTATTTATTATTCTGATGTACGCGCTGCGCGAGAATGAGCTGTTCCGCCCGTTCACCGCGTTCCTGTTCGGCCGCTGCTGGTATGTGATGGCAGCGTTTATTCCCATCATGCTGTACAACGGCAAGCGCGGCTTTATCAGGGGTCCCGTGCTGAAATACGCCTTCTACGCGTTCTATCCCGTCCACCTGTTTATACTTTATTTATTCGAATACCGCATTATATCCTTCTAAAACATCTCACCCGAGTAGGGCTTGTTTGGGAGCGCGTTGAAATCGTAGCTCTCCAGCGTAGCCCGCCTCCCACGCGGTGCCGCTGTCGCTGTAGGCGCCGTGATAGAGCATGACCACGACGTCCGCCCAATCGATGTAGGCGCGGTCGCTGAGGAAGGTCTCGCGCGACCACTCCGCCATGCCGACAACCTCCTTGTCACGCACCTCATGCAGGCGCGGACTGAATACCTCAAAGCCGCGCGAAAATAAAATCGCCTCCGCGCGTTTGACGCAGGCGAGCTCGTAATCGTTAAAAAACGGAGAAGCGAGATAGAGCTTTTTGACTGACATAGGCAACACTCCCGAAAAACAAAAAAATAAGACCCCCGAAGCGTTTCCGCTACGGGGGCGTTTCTGGAGGCGACAGGCGGATTTGAACCGCCGCATCAGAGTTTTGCAGACTCGTGCCTTACCACTTGGCTATGTCGCCGTTCACAACAGTTGATATTATACCACTGAAAACCCAATCTGTCAATAGTTTTTTTAAAATTCCCTCACAGCTTTATGATATGCGGAAGGAGCGCTTTTGATGAGAGATTTATTGCCCTATGCGGCGCAGTGCAAACGCGAGCTTGACCGCCTGCGCATCCGCTATGCCGCCGACATCACCTTTGCCGTCAACACGCGCGCCAAGCGGCGGCTGGGCGTGTGCAAAAAGACGGGAGACCGCTACCGCATTGAGATAGCCGCCTCTCTGCTGGACGAGCGCGCGTCGGAAGCACTGTTAAAGGAAACGCTGCTGCACGAGCTGCTGCACACCTGCTACGGCTGCATGAAGCACACGGGCAGGTGGAAAGCCCTTTCCGACCGCGTCAACGCCGCCTACGGGTATCACATCACGCGCGCCGCCGAGGAGGACGTGCTGCCCGAGGCGCTGACGGAGCAGCCGCGCTACCGCGTGACCTGTCCGCACTGCGGCGCGGTGTATGAGCGCTTCAAGCGCTCGCCGTTCATTCAGCACCCCGAGCGCTACCGCTGCGGCAAGTGCAAAATGCCGCTGGGATAGCCCTACTCCAGCGGCTCCAGACCGTATTCCGCCAGCTTGATGTTCGTCTTGACGACGGAAATGCCGTTGTTCACCGAGAAAATGATAATGGAATCGCGGGTGTCGCGGGCATACAACGGCGCGTAGCCGCTCTTTTTGAGCACCTGCTGGCACTCGTCCACCCCCAGCCGCAGGCCGAAGCAGAGCATGATCACCTTGTCGCGGGAGGGCTTTTTGGAGACGTCGCCGCGCAGCAGCTCGTAGCAGTATTCGCGCTTGATGGTGGAGCCGCGCACCACGTCCGCCTTGCTCAGCCCGCCGCGCAGGCGGTAAAAATCGAGCATTTCCGTGAGCGTGCCAAAGAACATTTCGCTGTCGTTTTCGTCGAAATATTCCTCCACGCTGTGCTTGCTGCGCAGAATTTTCATGAGGTCGTCGGTTGATTTTTTCATTTTTCATCTTTCCTTTTGTGAGAAATATGCTATACTGAATGTATCTTATACTATTAATACTATGCCGTTTCCGACAAAAACGCAAGGGGTAATTATGCAGAATAACGCTTTATGGGACAATTTGTTCCTGACTTCCTTAAACGCCTCCACCGCTATCGTCCGCAACCGCCATACGGGACAGCTCATGCTGCGGCGCGTCGGCAGCGCGGAGAGCTTTCCCGTTATGCACACGCTGTCGACAATGCGGCACCCGAACCTGATGGAGGTGTACGACGTGCGGTTCCTCAACGGAAAATGCGTCTCGCTGTGCGAGTACATCAACGGCATGACGCTGGAGCGGCGCGTGGAGCTGCGCGGCCTGTGTCAGGTCACGGAGGCGACCGCGATTCTGCGGCAGATCTGCGACGGGCTGACCGCGCTGCACCTCAACGGCGTGATCCACCGCGACGTCAAGCCGTCCAACGTCATGCTCACCCCGGACAACAGGGTGAAGCTGATCGACTACGATATTTCGCGGCTGAGCAAGCCGATGCAGTCGCGCGACACCACGCTCATGGGCACCGAGGGCTACGCGCCTCCCGAGCAGTTCGGCTTCGGACAGACGGGCGCGCAGGCGGACGTCTACGCGTGCGGCGCGCTGCTCAACTACCTGCTGACGGGCTTTCTGCCCAACGAGCGGCTCTATCAGGGCGCGCTCACCTCGATCATTTTGCAGTGTACGGAAATCGACGCCAACAAGCGGTTCCGCAGCGCCGAGGAGCTGAAGCAGGTGCTGCTCGGGCGCAAAATCAACACGCGGCGCGGCTTTCGTCCGCTGCCGGGCTTCCGCGGGCGCCATGTGTTCCCGAAGATACTCACCGTGATACTGATGACGCTGTGGAGCTTACTGCTGTTGATGTACGTCACGGGAGGCAGGGCGCTCTACACCGACGACCCGGACTATATGCGCAGACAGCTGTGCTTCGGGTCGGTGCTGCTGCTGTTCTGGTCGGCCATCCCCTATTTTTTATTCGGCGACATTTTCAGGATATCCGAAAAAATCAGCCCGAACAATCCGCGCAACGGACTGTATGTGCTGCGCATTCTCGGGGCGGCGAGCTTTGTCGTCGGCTTAGTCCTGCTGATTACCGTCTGTTAACAGTATACCATACTCAACCGAATGATTTGTATGCTGTCAGCATACCAAAAAAACGGAGCAACCGTGTATCATTATGATAACGGTTACTCCTTTTTTTGATGGATTTTTATTGAATTTCCTGCTCCAGATCGTCAAAAACGGGAGCCGAGAAAAACGCGCCGAGAGAGATATCCAGACCGTCGCAGAATTTCTTGACGGTAATCACGGAAATATCCCGCCGCGAGGGATCCATCATGCTGTATGCGGTGGAAGGGGTCACACCCGAAAGGTTCGCCAACTCATTCACGGTTATGCCCCTTTCCCCGCACAGCTCCCGAAACCGCTCGGTTACCGCGTCCTTTACGCTCACAGCATCACCTCAAAAATATTGTACAAAAAATTACGCAATCGCGTGTACGCACTTGCGTATTCTTAACAGGTGTGCTATACCAAAGATACTCACATGCGTATAAATGATACGCTGTACTATACTTTACCCAAATTGACACGCAATAAAGGAGGTAAAACAATGTCACTTTGTAAAAAATGCGGTGCGGACGTTCCGCCCGGCGTCCGCTTCTGTTCCGGGTGCGGCGCGCCCGTTTCGGCGGTCGGCGAGCCCGCGAGGATCGTGCTGAAATGCCGCGACTGCAACGGCGTTCTGACGATGGACAAGGAAGGCGAAATGCTCACCTGCCCCTACTGCGGCTCAAAGGAGCTGATCCGCAACAGCGATACCGTCGCGGTGGAAAAGATCAGGCAGCAAACGGAATTCAAAAAGTGGGAGCGCGAGGATTTAAAAGAGGAGCAGCAAAAGAAGGAAGCGCAGGAGCGCTCGTACAAGTTCGGCGCGTTCGGGGTCATCTCCATCATCTGCGCGGTTCTCTTCGGGCTGATGGCCGCCGTACAATTCACCCACATACAAAACGGCTGGTCTGTTTTTGCGGGGCTGATCGCCGTTTCGGGCGTTCTGGTTTTCTCCGCCTCTGTCATTCTTCGCAGAGGGATCGTCAAGATCGACAAGGGCTATCTGGCGACGGTACTGATGATCGGCGGCTTTCTTCTCCTCATCCCCTATTTCATGGTGAGCAGCGCTGCCGGCATCGCGTCCTCTCAGGCTGAACGGGTGCGGGAGGAGAAGGAATTCAAATGGCCAAACAGCGCGCTCGCTCAGCTGCTGCCCACGCCCAAGTCCCATTTCGGCAAGGTCACACGGGACAGCGCCGACTGTCTCACCGTGAACGTGGCAAAAACCACACAGGCGGATTTTGACGAATATGTCGAGCAGTGCCGTGAAAAGGGCTTTACCGAAAATTACGAAAAATCGGAGTTCACCTACGACGCCGACAACGCCGACCTGTTTCACCTGCATATTTACTATTACGACAGCCTGTCGGAAATGAATATCACGCTGGAAGCTCCCGCGGAGGACACCACGGCTGAGGAAACGGAGCAGACGGAAGCCGAAAAGCCGACCGAGAAAGCGACCGAGAAAGCGACCGAAAAGCCGACCGAGAAGGCGACGGAAAAGCCGACCGAGAAAGCGACCGAAAAGCCGACCGAGAAGGCGACG
>ONEN01000093.1 GCA_900316815.1 uncultured Eubacteriales bacterium
AGGGGGCAATCCGCGCAAGCTACGTTTAGCAAGAACTTAACCTCACATCCCGCGTCCGAACGCGTGCAGGAACGGCGAAGTTGCTGCCTAACGCCGATAGCGCGGACTGACAGCCGGGGCACCCGGCCATGAATTGCAGCTTCGCTGCATGTGTTTACTGCGTGAATAGGAAGGTATAATACTTATGTCGAAACAAACCAAAAAAATCACCTCCATCGGCGGAAGCGCGCTGATCGAGGGCATTATGATGCGCGGCCCCAAGAAAAGCACGGTCTGCGTGCGCACGGGCAAGGACGAAATCTACTCCGAGGACGTCAGCATCACCACCATTCCCGAGAAGATCAAGCTCTTTAAGCTCCCGTTTTTCAGGGGCATCGCGGGGCTGATCGACTCCATGCGGCTCAGCTACAAATCGCTCATGCTCTCCGCCGACAAGGCGGTGGAGTCCGCGGAAATCGAGGAGGAGCCGTCCAAGTTTGAAAAATGGCTCGACGAGAAATTCGGCGACAAGCTGATGAAGGCGCTCATGGTGTTCGCCTCCGTGCTCGGCGTGGCGCTGGCGGTCGGCCTGTTTTTCTTCGTGCCGTGGGGACTGTTCGAGCTGCTTAAGCTCGCGGTGCCGTCGCTGCAGGGCGGCGGCGAGGCGGTCACCTTCTGGCAGTCCGTGTTTGAGGGCGTGCTCAAAATCGTTCTCTTTCTGCTGTATATCGTCGTGGTGTCGCAGACCCGCGACATGAAGCGCGTGTTTATGTACCACGGCGCCGAGCACAAAACCATTTTCTGCTACGAAAACGAGGAGGAGCTGACCGTTGCCAACGTCAGAAAGCAGATCCGCTTTCATCCGCGCTGCGGCACCAGCTTCATGGTCATTATGCTGATTCTCGGCATTCTGGTGGGTCTCTTTGTGCCCACGACGCTGGGCTTCTGGCGGCCTATCATTAAAATACTGCTGATTCCCGTGACCTGCGGCGTCGGCTACGAGCTGATCAAGCTCTGCGGCAGGCACGACAACGCCTTTACCCGCATCATCGCCGCTCCCGGTCTGTGGGCGCAGCGCATCACCACCAAGGAACCCGACGACGATATGATCGAGGTCGCCATCAAGGCGATCGAGGCGGTCATCCCCGAGGACGGCTCCGACATCGTCAAATGCGGCTGCTGAGGGACTGCTACCGCGCGTGCCGCGACGCGCTGCGTGCGGGAGGCATTGAGGCGCCCGAGTATGAGGCGCTCAGTCTTTTGGAGCATGTGACGGGCTGCGGCAGAACGGCGCTTGCGGCGCACGGCGACAAGCCCGTGACCGAGGAGCAGCAAACGCTGCTGCGCTCCCTCACCGAAAAGCGGCTGACGCACTATCCGCTGCAATATCTGCTGGGCGAATGGAGCTTTATGGGGCTTCCCCTCGCGGTCGGCGAGGGCGTGCTGATTCCGCGCGACGACACCGAGGTATGCACGCGGCTCTGTCTGGGCTGGCTCCGAAAAAAGCCCCCCGCGCGCGTTTATGACTTATGCGCCGGCAGCGGCGCCATCGGCATTGCGCTGGAACGCTTTGCCGACGCGGACGTCACGGCGGTGGAGCTGAGCGAAGAAGCCTTTTATTTTCTGAAAAAGAATATTGAAATCAACCACTGTCACCTCTCCCCTCTTCCGGACGACGTGCTGACCTGCCATGCCGCCTGTCCCGACGGCAGTCTTGATTTGATCGTGTCCAATCCGCCCTACATCAAGCGCGGCGAGCTGCCAAGCTTACAAAAAGAGGTGCAGTTTGAGCCTGCCATGGCGCTTGACGGCGGCGAAAGCGGCTATGACTTTTACGAGTGCATTATCCGCGACTGGGGCCCCAAGCTGCGGAACGGCGGCGCGCTGGTGTTTGAGCTGGGCGAAAAGCAGGCGAGCCGCGTGGCGGCGCTCATGCGCGTGAGCGGCTTTCACAGGGTGCGCACCGCCTTGGATTTGGGAGGCTGCGAACGCGCCATTATCGGTGAACGCGTCGGCGTTGGGCGATAAACGGGACACTGCGAGGAAAACAGAACCTTTGTTCGATTGATTTTTCGCGTAAATCTTGTATTTCGGGCGAAATTATCGTATAATGAGGGTGACCCAAGAGGGAAATACAAGTACGGAGGTAATGAAAAATGGCAGTAGATAAGAATAAAGCGCTGGAAACAGCCATCGCACAAATTGAAAAGCAATTCGGCAAGGGCGCGGTGATGCGCCTTGGCGAAAACACCCATATGACCGTAGAACACATCTCGACCGGCTCTCTCTCGCTGGACATCGCGCTGGGCATCGGCGGACTCCCCCGCGGCCGTATCGTGGAGATCTACGGACCCGAATCCTCGGGTAAAACCACCCTCTCGCTGCACTGCATCGCGGAGGGACAGAAGAACGGCGGCAACGTGGCGTTTATCGACGTGGAGCACGCCCTTGACCCCACCTACGCGCAGGCGCTGGGCGTTGATGTGGACTCCCTGCTCGTCGCGCAGCCCGACACGGGCGAGGACGCGCTGGAAATCGCCGAGGCGCTCATCCGCAGCGGCGCCATCGACGTCATCGTCATCGACTCCGTCGCCGCGCTCGTTCCCAAGGCGGAAATCGAGGGCGAAATGGGCGACAGCCACGTCGGCCTGCACGCGCGTCTGATGTCGCAGGCGCTCCGAAAGCTGGCGGGCGCCATCAACAAGAGCAACTGCGTCGCCATCTTTATCAACCAGCTGCGTGAGAAGGTCGGCGTTGTCTACGGCAACCCCGAGGTCACCACGGGCGGCAGAGCGCTGAAGTTCTACAGCTCCGTGCGCATCGACATCCGCCGTGTGGAGACCCTCAAGGTCAACGGCGAGATGGTCGGCTCCCACACGCGCTGCAAGGTCGTCAAGAATAAAATCGCGCCGCCCTTCCGCGAGGCGGAATTTGACATCATGTACGGCGAGGGCATTTCACGCGAGGGCGAGCTGCTCGACCTCTCCGTCAAGGCGGAGGTCGTTCAGAAGGCGGGCGCGTGGTTCAGCTACAACGGCCGGCGTCTCGGTCAGGGCCGTGACAAGGTGAAGGAGCTGCTCCGCAGCGAGCCCGAGCTTGCCAAGGAAATCGAGACCCATCTCTGGGAGAACATCGACAAGCTCTACGACCGCAAGCGTCCCGCGCCGCGCGCCAAGGTGACAGAGGTAGCGCCCGCCAAGGAGGAAGCGCCCGCCGAGGAGCCGAAGGCGGCGGCAAAGAAGAAAGCGGCGAAAATCGACGTGCTCGTTGACGACTGATGCTGATCACCGCCATTGAGCCGCGCCGCAAGGGGCTGAGCGCCCTGTATCTGGACGGCGAATTTGCCGTGAGTCTTGACACGCAGACCCTGCTGGAAAACCGCTTTGACGTGGGCAGGGAGGTCAGCGACGGCGAATTGAAGGACATAATAGAAAAGAGCGGCGAGCGCCGGGCAAAGGAAAAGGCGCTGTGGCTCATCTCCTACCGCGACCACACCAAAAAGGAGCTGCAGGACAAGCTGCGCCGCACCTGCGACGCGCAGTCCGCCGAAAAAGCGGCTGATCGCATGGAGGAGCTGGGACTGGTTAACGACGAACAGTACGCGCAGCGCTACGCGCGCCGCCTGCTTCTCGAAAAACGGCTCACGCGCCGCGCCGCACTGTTTGAGATGACCCGCAAGGGCATTGATAAGCAGACGGCGGAGGAAGCGCTGGGCGCGGTGGATGTGGATTACCGAGACAACATCCGCGCCGTGATTGAAAAGAAATACCGCAGCATCGGCGACGAAAAGACGAAGCGCCGCGCCGTGGCAGCCCTGCAGCGGCTGGGCTACGGCTGGGACGATATCCGCGCCGTGCTGGAGGAATATGAAGAACAATAGGATGAATAGTATGAACAATAAGGTTGCCGTGGTCTCGCTGGGCTGCGCCAAAAATCAGGTTGACGCGGAAATGCTCCTGTTCAGCCTGCAGCAAAAGGGCTTTGTCATCGTGTCCGCCCCCGAGGAGGCGGACGCGGTGATCGTGAACACCTGCGGCTTTATCGACTCCGCCAAGCAGGAGAGCATTGACGAAATCATCGAGCTGGGCACGCTCAAGCGCGAGGGCACCATTAAGGCGATCGTGGTAACGGGCTGCCTTGCCGAGCGCTATCAGGACGAAATCACGCAGCAGCTCTACGAAATCGACGCCGCCGTGGGCATCGGCGCTAACGGGCAGATAGCCGACATCGTGGAAAAAGCGCTGCAAAGCGGTGAAAAGGCGGAGATTTTCCCCGACAAGCTCGACCTGCCCCTCGAGGGCGGCAGAGTGCAGTCCACGCCGTTTTACACCGCCTATCTCAAGATAGCCGAGGGCTGCGACAACAAGTGTACCTTCTGCGCCATTCCGATGATACGCGGAAAATTCCGCAGCAGAAAAATGGAGAACCTGCTGGAGGAAGCCCGTCAGCTTGCCGCCGACGGCGTGCGCGAGCTGAACGTCATCGCGCAGGACACCACGCGCTACGGCGAGGATCTCTACGGCAAGCCCTCTCTCGACAGGCTTTTGACCGAGCTGTGCAAGATCGAGGGGCTGCACTGGATCCGCGTGCTCTACTGCTACCCCGACAGCATCACCGACGAGCTGATCGACGTTATGGCGCGCGAGGAAAAAATCGTCAACTACATCGACCTGCCGCTGCAGCACTGCAACAGCGCGATCCTGCGCAGAATGCACCGCCGCGGCGACCGCGAAAGCCTGACCGCCCTGCTGCGCACCATGCGCGAGAGGATTCCGAACGTGATTTTCCGCTCCACCTTCATCACGGGCTTCCCCGGAGAGACAGAGGAGCAGTTTGAGGAGCTGGCGGAGTTTGCCAAGGAAATCAACTTCCGGCGGCTGGGCTGCTTTGCCTATTCGCAGGAGGAGGGCACGCCCGCGGCGAAGATGGACGGCCAGCTGGACGACGAGACCAAGCAGCGCCGCGCCGACATCATCATGGAGCATCAGCAGACCGTGATGGCGAACTACTGCGAAAGCCTGATCGGCACCGACGTTGAGGTGCTGGTGGAGGGCTTTGACCGCATTGCGGCTTGCTGGTACGGCAGAAGCTACGCCGACGCCCCCGAGGTGGACGGCTGCGTGTTCTTCACCTGCGGCGAAAGCAAGCCTGCCGCGGGCGACTTTGTGACCGTGCATATCACCGACTACATGGGCTGCGACCCCATCGGCGAGATGATCGGGGCATAAGGATAAATATTAATTATAATGAGCGCCAAAGCGCTCAATTCATGCCATATAATGGCAATTCATGGCGTAGCCAATTCATGCACCGAAGGTGCTATTCATTCCCGAATGAAAGGTTTTCCTTATTGGAAACGATAAAAGGATTTTCCTGCGTAATGAATGGTGCCTGCGGCATGATGATACAATATTATTAACTGACTGCAAATGGATGATATCTATGAACCTACCAAATAAACTCACCGTAGCGCGCATTTTGCTGACGCCGTTCTTTGTGGCGGCGCTGCTGCTCGACTTTCCGCTGCATTATCTTGTCGCGCTGGCGCTGTTCGGCGGGGCGTCGCTCACCGACCTGTTCGACGGCAAGATCGCGCGGCGGCGCGGACTGATTACCGACTTCGGCAAATTCGCCGACCCGCTGGCGGACAAAATACTCGTCATCTCAGCCCTGCTGTGCTTTGTGCAGCTGGGGCTTTGCGACTGTGTGGCGGTGATCATCGTGCTGTTCCGCGAATTCACCGTCACCTCCATCCGCCTGATAGCCGCCGCCAAGGGCGAGGTCATCGCGGCGAACATCTTCGGCAAAATCAAAACCGTCACGCAGATGGTCGCGGTCATCTGCATCATGGTCATGCAGCTGGCGCTCGAGCTGCCCCGCTTCGGCATTATCTTTCCCGACGCGGTCGGCACGGCGTTCTTCCTGATCGGCGAGGCGCTGATTTGGATCACCGTCTTTTTCGCCGTTCTCTCGGGTATCATCTATATAAAGCAAAACAGGCATTTTATCGCTGATTACAAATAAAGGAGCAACCGTCAATGATTCTCTACAACTCACTCGGACAAACCAAGCAGGAATTCGTCCCCTTTACCGAGGGCAAGGTCAACATGTACACCTGCGGTCCCACCGTCTATCACTACGCGCACATCGGCAACCTGCGCACCTACATTATGGAGGACGTGCTGGAAAAATACCTGCGCTTCGCCGGCTACGACGTTAACCGCGTGATGAACATCACCGATGTGGGACATCTCTCGAGCGACGCCGACACGGGCGAGGACAAAATGCTCAAGGGCGCAAAGCGCGAGCACAAAACCGTTATGGAGATCGCCAAGTTCTACACCGACGCTTTCTTCTCCGACTGCGAAAAGCTCAACATCAAGCGTCCCGACGTGGTTGAGCCCGCAACAAACTGCATTGCGGAGTTCATCGATATGATCGAGGTGCTCCTCGAAAAGGGCTTCGCCTACATCGCCGGCGGCAACGTTTACTTCGACACCTCAAAGCTCGACACCTACTATGTGTTCGGCAATATGAACGAGGAGGATCTTGCCGTAGGCGTGCGCGACAGCGTTGAGGAGGACGAAAACAAGAGAAACAAAACCGACTTTGTGCTCTGGTTCACCAAATCCAAGTTTGAGGATCAGGAGCTCAAGTGGGATTCTCCCTGGGGACCGGGCTATCCCGGCTGGCACATCGAGTGCTCCTGCATCAGCAAAAAGCACAACGGCGAATACCTCGACATCCACTGCGGCGGCGTGGACAACGCCTTTCCGCATCACACCAATGAGATCGCGCAGAGCGAAGCCTATCTCGGTCAT
>ONEN01000151.1 GCA_900316815.1 uncultured Eubacteriales bacterium
GGCTCTATTACGCGGTTAATACGGAGCTGACTGCGGAAACCGCCGCCAAGGCAAAGGCGGACGGCGTGAAGCAGTTCATTTTTATGTCCAGCATCATCGTCTACGGCGACAGCGCGCCCATCGGCAAGCAAAAGATGATCACCCCCGACACGCAGCCCGCTCCCGCCAACGTCTACGGCGACAGCAAGCTGCAGGCGGAAAAACGACTCCTCGCGCTTTCGGACGATACCTTCAAGGTCGTGATCCTGCGGCCGCCGATGATCTACGGCAGGAACAGCAAGGGCAATTATCCGCAGCTGTCGCGGTTCGCGCAGAAGCTGCCCTTCTTCCCCTGCGTGCAAAACCAACGCTCCATGCTCTACATCGGCAACTTTACCGCGTTTGTGCAGCTGATCATCGACAACGGCGAGGCAGGCATCTTTTTCCCGCAGAACGCCGACTACACCAACACCTCGCAGATGGTCAAAACGATCGGCGCGGTTCACGGTAAAAAGGTACGGCTTGTCAAGGGCGTCACGCCCCTGCTCCGGCTCCTCAGCCATGTGACGGGACTGGTCAACAAGGCGTTCGGCAATCTCTGCTATGAACAGCGCATGAGCGAATACAAAACCGATTACCGCCTGTTTTCCCTTGAGGAAAGCATACGGGAAACCGAATCGGCAGAATAACAAAAACAATTACAACACCATAATAAAGCACGGCTCCCTGCGGAGCCGTGCTCTTGTTTTGATTCAAGTTATTTTGTCTCGGAACAGCTTTATCCGACTACCTCGTAGTCCTGCGCTTCCACCGCTTCCTTCAGCACCGAGAAGGGAACCTCCTCCGAAAGCGTCACGACGGCGCGGTTCTCCTTGTGGCTTACCTCCGCCTTTTCCACCTGCGGAATCGCCTCCAGCGTCTTTTTCACGCGCGCCTCGCAGTGCTCGCACATCATGCCGTTGATATTCATTGTAACTGTCATGGTTTTCTTCTCCTTAATTGGTTCTATTGGCTCTGTCGGTTTCCCGGAAGGCTCCGGGGACAATACGGTTTTAGGGCGTATCCGCGCCAGGTTCAGCCGCAGCGCGTTGGTGACCACACAAAAGCTCGACAGCGACATCGCCGCCGCGCCGAACATCGGGTTCAGCCTCCAGCCGAAGGCGAAAATAAACACGCCCGCCGCCAGCGGAATGCCGATGAGGTTATAGATAAACGCCCAGAAAAGATTTTCATAGATATTGCGCAGCGTGGCTCTGCCGAGCCTGATCGCCGCAGGCACATCGCTGAGACGGCTGTTCATCAGCACCACGTCCGCCGCCTCGATAGCGACGTCCGTTCCGGCGCCGATGGCAATGCCCACATCGGTGGTCGTGAGCGCGGGAGCGTCGTTGATACCGTCGCCGACCATAGCGGTTTTGCCCTCTTTGCAGAGCCGCTGCACCTCCGCCGCCTTGCCGTCGGGCAGCACGCCCGCTATCACTTCACTCACACCTGCCGCTCTGCCGATGGCAGCGGCAGTCTTTTCATTGTCGCCCGTCAGCATGACAACGCGCAAGCCCATGCGCTGCAGCTCCGCGATGGCGGCGGGACTGTCGGGCTTGAGGACGTCCGCAACGGCGATCACGCCGAGCGCCCGCTCTCCCTCCGCAAAGAACAGCGGCGTTTTGCCCTCATCCGCCCATCGTTCGGCGGCATTGGTCAGACGCGCGGGAAGGGAGCAGGCTGCTCCGATAAACCGTTGACTGCCGCCGCGCAGCAGAATCCCGTTCCGCTCGGCGGACAGACCGTTGCCCGCGTGGGTCTGATAGTTCTCCGTGTCCGACAGAGCGATCCCCTGCTCCTCCGCGTACCGCAGCACCGCCTTGGCGAGGGGGTGCTCGCTGCGCTTTTCAAGAGACGCCGCAGCCTCCAGCAACGCACGCTCGCTGCCCTCGGCGAGGATATCCGTCACCGCAGGCTCGCCGCGCGTGATGGTGCCCGTCTTATCGAGCACGACCGTCTGCAATCTGCCCGTCGCCTCAAGCGACACCGCGTTTTTGAATAGTATGCCGTTGCGTGCGCCGACGCCGCTGCCCACCATGATGGCGACAGGCGTCGCCAGTCCGAGGGCGCAGGGACAGCTGATAACCAAAACGGAAATCGCGCGCGCCAGCGCAAAGCCGACCGGCTGACCGAGGACGAGCCACACCGCCGCAGTAACAGCCGCAATACCGATCACCGTCGGCACAAACACGCCCGACACCTTATCGGCGATTTTGGCGATTGGCGCCTTTGTCGCCGCCGCGTCGCTCACCATTTGGATGATCCGCGAAAGGGTGGTATCCTCTCCCACACGCGTCGCGCGGCACTTTACAAAGCCCGAGCGGCTGACGGTCGCCGCTGAAACGCTGTCGCCGACTGTCTTATCCACAGGGACGCTCTCGCCCGTCAGCGCGGATTCATCCGCCGCGCAGCTGCCCTCTATCACAACGCCGTCAACGGGAATACTGCCGCCCGCGCGGACGATGAACACATCGCCGATTTGCACATCCTCCACGCCGATTTCCGTTTCCGCGCCGTCACGCTCCACGAAGGCGGTTTTGGGCGCCAGATTCATCAGGCTTTTCAGCGCGTTGGTGGTGCGCCCCTTGGACTTCGCCTCCAGCAGCTTGCCGACGGTAATCAGCGTGAGGATCATCGCCGCCGACTCAAAATACAGCTCGTGCAAATGCCCCATGGCAGCCGCCGCGTCGCCGCTCGCCTGTGCAGCCGACATCAGAAACGTCTCGTACACGCTCCACGCAAAGGAAATACCCGAGCCGAGCGCCACCAGCGTATCCATATTGGGAGCGCGGTGCAAAAGTCCCCTGAAGCCGCTGACGAAGAATTTCTGATTGATCACCATCACCGTCGCGGACAGGAGCAGCTGCGCCAGCGCCTGCGCGACGGGATTACCGTGCAAAAACGGCGGCAGCGGCAGGCCGAGCATATGTCCCATGGAAAGGTACATCAGCGCCGCAAGAAACACGAGCGAGGCGATCAGCCGCCGCCAAATCCGCGGAGACTCCCTGTCGCGCAGCGCGTCGGCGCTGTCGGCTGTCTGCGTTTGCTTCGTTCCCTTGACAGACGCGCCGTAGCCTGCGTCCTCCACCGCTTTAAGAACCGCCTGCGGCGCGGCAGTTCCCTCCACGCCCATGGAATTGGTAAGCAGACTGACCGAGCAGGACGTTACGCCCTCGACCCCGGCTACCGCCTTTTCCACACGCGCACTGCAGGCAGCGCAGGACATACCCGTTACATTATACTGCTTCATCGCATCACCCCGGTCGAAATTAGTAGTTAGTCATTTCTAACTCTATTATACACCATCCCCGCAAAAAACACAACCCCGCAGCAACGTGACTCTCGTTGCCACGAGGGGGCAATCCGCGCGACAGGAGTTTGATAAAAACTTTGCCGGCTACTCCCGCGTTTGGACGCCCCGTTAACTAAACGTTTTGCAAAATGTACTCTGTCAAAAGGGGACCGGGAGGCGCGACACGCGCCCGCACTGACAGCAGGCGCACCCTGCCAAAAGCCGCAGGCTCTGCAAAGAGCCCGCGGCTGTTCAGGTTAATATTAGTCAGCGGTGTAGGGCAGGAGCGCCAGATGACGCGCGCGCTTGATCGCTGTTGTGAGGTCACGCTGATGTCTTGCGCAGGTGCCGGTGACACGACGGGGAAGAATTTTTCCTCTTTCGGACATAAAGCGGCGCAGACGGGCGATATCCTTATAATCAATGTGCTCTACCTTATCAACGCAGAAGCCGCAAACCTTCTTGCGGGACTTTCTGCCGCGATTGTTGGGTCTATCAGCCATTGTGAGTTCTCCTTTCAATGAGATTATTTCAATTCGTTACATTTTCACTCAGAACGGTAAATCGTCGTCAAGGGGCATGTCCTGGAAGTCCGCGTTCGAGCCGCTCTGATACGAGGTCTGCGCGGGCTGCTGGGGCGCCTGATAGCTCTGGGGAGCGGGCGCGCTGTAGGACTGGTTACCGCCGTATGACTGATTGCCATAGGACTGGCTGCCGCCGTAAGACTGGTTACCGTAGGACTGATTGCCGCCATAGGACTGACCGCCGTAGTTGTTGTTCTCGCGGCGCTCTCCCGTAAAGGAAACGTTATCCGCAACCACCTCAACCACATAACGGTTCGAGCCGTCCTTTGCCTGATAGGTCCTGCTCTGCAGCT
>ONEN01000179.1 GCA_900316815.1 uncultured Eubacteriales bacterium
GTCAGCTCGCTGTCGCTGTCCATTCCGTTCTCCGTATAGGTGACCTGCACGGTTTCGTTGTAAATCCTTTCCCAGCCGCCGGTGCCCGGTGATTGGTCAAGGCGCCTGTTGCTCAGCTTGAAGGTATATATCGAATCGCCTGTCTTTTTGAGGTCGGTTATCCTGCCGCGCATAGTCGAGTACCGGCTTTTGGAGGAATCACGCCGGAAATTGCCGTCGAGCAGATACACGCAGGCAAATGTGCCGTCTTCGCGGATTGTCAGCGAATAATGCTCCTCTTCATTGAGAAAGAAGTTATAGGTTCCCGCGATGGGCAGCGCGGTCTGATAAGCACTCTCGTCGCCGCTTTCCTTCAGCAAAAATGTCATAGCGTCGTCGCAGGTCATTGCGGTAGGCGCCGAGCTGAGCGCCATTTCCTCAAAGCCCGGGCGGTATGGACCGTAATTAGTGGAGGATTTGAGCATCAGCACTGCCGAGGGATTGCCCGCAAGCTCGTTCGCGCGCGCGGTAAAGACTGCTTCCTCAACCTTCTGACCGTCGGAAAAATATTCGGTTACCTCCGAATCGCCCGAACGGTCTTTTGTTTGGAGAACAAGCGTTTTCATTGAGGTTCCGTCAAAGCTGCGGATCAGGGAATAGTTTTTTAATCCGTTTTCGCCGTAGGCGTAAAGATACAGCGTTTTTTCACCCTCACGCTGATAGAGCGCAAAGTTGGCGAGCGAGGAATCGTCCGTTTTGAATTCGGCGTGATCCAGCCCGGACAATTCCTCATCCGGTTTCATCGTGTAAACGCACTGCGCCGTGCCGTTTTGGTAGCTGTAGATTTTTAATAAGGCGTTGGCGCGCTCCGTGTCCTCTTGGTCAAAGCAGCCCGAAAGGATCATTTCCGGGGTATCGTCGTCAATAATATCGGCAAACGCCACCGATTTGCTGCCGCTGACCTGAGGATATCCGAACTTCTGCCAGTCGTAGTCGCGCACAGCCTGCTCCTCGGCTTGCAGTGCCTGCAAAAACGCTGTGTATGCCGCGCGGTTTCGGGGTTCTGTCGGTGCCTGCGTTTGCGCGGGAGGAGCGGTTTCTTGCTGAGTGGGAACGGTTTCGCTCACCGCGTTTGCCGTTGAAACATGCGGCTCGTTTATTTTGTCGGCGATAAGCTTTGCGCCGACTCCCAGTGCCGTCGCCGTCACTGCCGCGCAGGAGGCGATGATACCGATTTTTGCGCCGAGCGAGATACCGCCCGTGGCCGCTGTCGCGGCGGCTCCTGCGGCGGCGCCGGTCGTTGCCGCGGCTCCGCCCGCAAACGCCGCCTGCCGCGCGGCAAATAGGATTCTTGCTCCCGCCTGAGGCGACAGCATCGTCTTGGCGGTATTCTCGGCAACAAATCTTCCGAGCGGAACGGCTCCGACCGCGAAGCCGAAGAGCTTCTGACCGCTCTTTCTTTCCTGCTCCTCGATTTCGGTGCGGATCGTGTTTCGGGCAAGATAAAGGCGGGATTTTACAGTGCCGGCGGAGCAATCCATAATCTCGGATATCTCGCCGACGCTTTTGTCATGGAAGTAATACAGCACGACGGTTTCTCTTTGAACGGGAGAAAGCGAATCGATGATCAAAAACAATCTTTCTCTCAAATCATTTCTTTCGGCATACTCGTGAGGAAGCATCAGCTCGCTTTCCAGCAACGCAGCCTGCGGCATATCGCCGATGTCGTTTTCAATTACCATTTCATTATTTTTCCGTGACTTTAAAATATTCAGGCTTCTTGTGTATGTAACGCGGTACAGCCAGGTTTCAAACGCCTCGGGAGCAGCAAGCTTGCCGATGTTCTGCCAAACGGCGATAAGCGCCTGCTGCATCGCGTCCTCGGCGTCCTCCCGGTTCTTTAAGAGCGCGTACGCAGCCGCGTATATTTTGCCCTTGTTGGCGTCGAGCAGGGCATTCAGCGCCTGCGCGTTCCCGTTTTTTGCCTGCCAAACAAGGCTCAGTTGTAAATCGTCATCTCTCATTGTTCTTTCCTCGCAAAGTGATTTGTAATTTCCTTACACTATATAAGACAGCCTGATTGAAAAGTCGGTTTGATTTTTTGAATAATTATTCCTATAACAGTATACAGCTTTTTAGAGCTTTTTTCAAGCCCGAATTGCTCAGCAAGTGATTCGCTGAACCTTTGAATAGGCTCCCTTGGCGCTGCCGAATACCGGCTGCACCTGCACGCAATAGGCTGTGCCCTTTACCGCGCCGGGATAGACAAAATCGCATGAGGCAACCTGCGTTGACGACCACTGCGCAGTGTCGTTTCGGCGGTAGTAAACGATATATTTTGTCGCGCTGTCAATGGCGTTCCAGCTTGCGGTAAGGCGGTTACCGCTGCGTGAAAGCATGACTGCGGGCTTTTGCTTGTACGGATTATAAAATACCTTTGTCTGCACCTTTGAGTAGGGGCCGTTCAGATTTTGTCCGACAGCGCGGAGCTGGAAGCAATACTGCTGTCCCTCTGTTACGTTCAGATAGGGGTAATAGGTGTTTGCGGTCGTGGTTGACGACCAGCTTTTATCACCCGCTTTTTTGAAGAATACCGTATATTTCACCGCGCCCTCGGCGGCGTTCCATTCCAGACGAACGCCGTTCTTTTTGTTGGAAAGCCTAAGCTCGGGCTTCTCGATCGTGACAACGGATTTTGAGGACGACCACGCGCCGTAAGCGGTGCCGTTTTTTTCGGTTTTATACATCGCGCGCACCTGATAGGTATAGGTGGTGCCCGCCGTTATGTTTTGCTCGGAAAAGCCGGCGTCTGCCGTTGTGTAATAGGTGTATGCCGCGTCGCCTGTCTTTTTGCGCGCGATCTGGTATTGATTCGCGCCGCCGACGGCGTTCCATTGAAGGGCGTTATTTCCGTTATAGCTTACGCTTGAAATAGCCGCGCGGGAGAGATAGGTCATGCTTTTGACCTTGGAATAAGCGCCCTTTTTGCCGCCCGACACATTCTGCACCTGCACGCAGTACAGCTTGCCCGACTCGGTGTTCGGGATCACCGCTTTGCTGGCAGTTGTGGAAAAGCTCGACCAAGTACTGCGCTCGGCAGGACGGTAATAGACCACATAGGAATCCGCGCCGCTGCTGCTCCATGTTGCCGTTAAACCCGCGCTGTTGTTGGAGAGAGAAAGCGTTGGACGCGCGACATATACCGCGCTTATCTGGTTTGACCATGTTCCGTAATAACCATATTCGTCTACGGCGCAAACCTGAACACTATATTGCACACCGGGGGTAAGCTTAACGCCGTCGGCGGTTGATTCCGTTTTGGTAATGACGGGTTTTTCACGACAGATTGCCGACACACCCTTTGTATCATAACCGCTTAAAATCTCGCCGGAGACATTTGGGTCAAGCTCCTGCACCGTGTAGGTATACGTCTTTCCGTTTTCCGCGCTCCAATCGGTGAAGCTTAATTCGCTGCCGCCGTCATAGTTATATGTCATACCGACGCTCTCCCATTTTCCGTCACTGTTTTTGCGCAGTAAACTGTACAAACCGTCCTTGTCTGCCTGCCACTTTACTCTAATTCCGCCTGAAACCGAGGGCAGCGCGGAAATCAGCTTGGGAGCGGGCTTGTGCACATGGATACAGTAATAAATGCTTCTTCGATAGGCATAAGGGGATATCCAATCATGGCCGTATTTGTCGGCGGAATACTCCTTGTTGCAAAGCTCAATTTTATCGCCGAGATTCAGATAAATATCCTCCTCTATATCTTTGGGCGTTCCCTTGCTGTTCGCCGACTG
>ONEN01000153.1 GCA_900316815.1 uncultured Eubacteriales bacterium
GGGAATAAGGGAGCGATTGTTCTCGTCATCATAGACAAACTTGTTGCCGAGGCAGTAGATGCTGCCGTCCATCCCCGCGAAGCTCAAATTGTAGAATTCCCTTATGCCGAACGCTTCCTCAAAGGTCGGCATGGGTCGGAATTCCCAGTGCGGAGACTTGGCGGTGTAGTGGATGGAGGCAAGGAAGAAATACTCCTCGTATTCTCCTTCGGAATGCGACATATATCTCGCGGACACGAATTGATAGAGGCGGTTGCCGGTGTCAATGACGTTGTCGGTATACTTCAGATCGATCTGGAAATCATGGCGCAGCTCATATTCGTTATACCCCTGTGCCCGGAAGTGATCCAGCAGTGTTTCCGACAAATCCGTATCTGCTATGGGGCAGAATTTATCGCCGTCATACCGCTGCAGCTTGCCTGTCTTGCTGTCGACGGTGTAAAGATCCCTGCCGCTTTCATCGGTCAGCAGCGTGTTGTTCGGCAGCAGATAATATTGATTATCGATGGTGTTGGGGTCGCCGTCCTTGCGGATGAGCGGGAGGGCTCTTTGTCCCTTGACCAGATAATCGCAGATCTTGGCTTGAACGCCCATGGCGTCCGAAAGCAAAAATTCGGTGTAGGTGTTGAACAGCTGCTTGGCGTTCTGGATGACGATGGTCTTGCCGTCGTCAGAAGCGCTCGCGGTCATGCCGTTGGCGGGCAGCGCGATGACTTCGCTGTTTTCGCGATAGCGATCCCGGTAGCTGAGGGTATAGTCGCCGTTGAGATTCGCGCCGTGGAGCACCAGCGCGTTATTTTCCAAATCGCACTGCACGCTGACAAAGGAGGGCGCGATCGCCTCGCACAGGCTCAGGTCGATGTAGCCGCCCGAGACGCAAAAGTCCTTCAGCTCGTCGGTTTTCCGGATGCAGGACATCAGCTTGGCACGGGTCTGCATGGCGTAGTCCGCGCCCGACTGTCCCTCCTGACGGGGATACAGCGAGGCGAGCACGGCGTAGGCGCCCGCCGCGGCGGGGGTCGCCATGGAGGTGCCCGACATCACCTCGTAGGAATCGTCGACGTCTATTTCGGCGTTGGGCTTGGAAACGCCGATGGAGTCGATGTAAAAAATGACATCGCCGCTTCCGGACGGACTGATGAACAGACCGATGCCGCATGTCCGGTCACCGAGCTCCTCGGCGCTCGTCAGACAGTGGCTCACACACTTTGCCTTGGACATATGTACACTGATGCCCTTGTCGCAGCTCCGATTAATGTAGCCCGAGGCGCCGCCGCGGTAGATCTGGCAGCTGCCGTCCGCTTCCTCGATGATCTCGCCGCCCGAGAAGGTGGCGTTCGGATCGCCGTCGCGGTAGCCGCGCGTGACGTAAAGGGAGAAATCGGTGTTTTCGCTGCCCGTCGTTTCGGGGTTCTTCTCATAGGGGAAGTAAAAGGCGTACCGTTCATTCGGCTTGGCATTTCGGATGTGCAGCTTCAGCGAGCCGGGTCGTTCGGTTTTGGTGAAAAGCTCGTTTTGGCAGATGGAGAGCTCGCAGGTGGTCTCGGGCTGGCTCGGGTCGGACTCGCCGTAACGCATGACGCGGAACACCGACGCGCCGAACGGCTTCACCTCTTCGCCGCAGCCCGTCAGAGAGGGCGTGACCCTGCCGTCGCTGATAACGGCGTTTTGGTCAAAAAGACCGTAGTATTCGGTCGTCTCATTGCGCTTATCTTCATCGTAGATATTCGGGAAGAAGCAGGGATATCCGACGGACGAGAGCACGTTGGCGCCGGGCGCGAACACATCGACGCTGCTTCTGCCGACGTTGCTGAAGCCCGCCAAGCTGCCGTCAAGCTGCGCTGCGCCGACGGTGACCAGATAGGGCGAGCTGCTGCCCGCGGGAGCCCACTGCAAATGGTCGAGATCGCGGTGATCGTTGCCCGAGGCGGCAAAGGAGATGACGCCTTCCTCGCCCAGACGGTTGATGACCGCGTCATAGATGTCGCTTTTGCCGGGCGAGCCCCAGGAATTGCTGGTGGCGACGATGTTGACGCCGCGCTGCTTCGCCTTCAGCGCGTAGTTGAATGCGCCCAGCTCGCGGTAAGAATTCATATCGTTGGATTCGGCGTCAGCCGAGGCGGTGGCAAGCATCATGATCTTCACGTTCGCCTTGGAGGCGATGCCGGCAATGCCCACCTCGTTGTTCGCCTGCGCGGCGATCACGCCGGCGCAGTGGGTGCCGTGACCGACGGTATCGGTGACGTCCTCGCTGTTGTCGGCAAAGTTAAAGCCGTGCTCGCCCTGAAGCCCGATGTCGCCGGGATTCGTCCACAGCACCTCCGAAAGGTCGTCGTGGTAGGGGGCGACGCCCGAGTCGATGAGGGCGATAACGGCTTCATCCTCGTCGCCGCTGAGCTTGTTCCAGGCGTATCCCGCATTGATGGAAAGATACTCCACCTGTTGTCTGCCCCTGTTGCTGACGTTGTCGCCCGTCGTGTTGGTGTCGAGCGGCGTGTTGGTTTGGTAGTTGTAACAGTTCAGCGCGTCGTTCAGGGAATACTCGTAGCTTTTCGGCTCGGTCAGATAGTTGGGCTCCGCCGCGTATACATCCGGGTCGGCGGACAGCTTTTCGATCATTTCCTGCGTGTCGTAGAGCGTTGAAGAGACCTTCGCGACGGTCAGATCGTCGTCAAAGGGGATGGAGTCCATCAGGGTGAAGTTGTCGCCGAGGCTCCGCTTGAGGATGTCGACCTCGGACTGTGCGTCCTTTGCCGCTTCGCGGGTCTCACCCGTCGCGGCAAGCCCTTCGGCAAAATCGTCATCCACCCTGTCCAGAGAACGCGCGGCGTTTAATGAGTTGTTTTTGTCTTTCACGGCACTGCCGCGAAACATCACCGTCACCTCGCCGGGGACGTAGGCGCCCTCCTCCAAGGTCACGGCGGCAGGCTCTTCGGGGGTGGTCTCTGCCATCGCCGTCGGGCAGGAAACGCCGACGAGCAGCAGGCTCAGCACCAGCGAAAGACCGCTTGCCAATCTTTTTTGTCTCATAATAGAATCAACCTCCGTTCAGTGTAGTAATGGAGAATCCGCTTTTTGTATTTCTTCTCCAAAGTTTTTGGGGATAGCGGCTTCATTTGTCATTCTCCTATATTGTTTTTTTAGATGATTGTTATTTGACTTATCCGACAAAAATCCCATATACTCGTCAAATACGTTAAACAACATATCGCCCGAGCAAACGGGAAGGATAGAATCGCTCTTACCGATTGCTGCGAAATCAAAAAAGTCTTTCGCTGCGGTGAGAACCAGAGCGGGGATTATCTCGCAATCCGTGCCGAATACAATTTCAAGGTACGGAACATACTTTGCCGCTTGTGAAACTTCTTCGGAATCTATTTTGTCTTTCATTTTGAATTCCAAAGAGAAAACCTTGTTTTCCGTAATCACAAGAACGTCCGCGTAAATACGAACATATCGTCCTCGTTTCAGCCGAAATTCAAAAGCAATCTCCCAATCCAGACAGGCGTTGCCGAGCATATTTTTCAAATCGGCGAAGAGATTTATCATTTGCTCCCGACAATCGCGAAAGGAGTGGAGCAGACCGCGCGTATCATTGAGGTTGCGCCCTATTCTTTGACAGCCCTTCTTCAACTCGTCCATCCACTCGTCCTCGGTCAGCTTCAAAAAATCCGAAACCCTTGCGTAATACCCCGAAAACTCATATAAGCCGTCATGCGGAACGGACTGCCGGATAATGCCGTGCCACCTGAATGAATCATCCTGATAGCACAAGTCCTTCAGAAGCGGCGACGCATATAGGACGCGGTTCACTGTGCTGCGGTCAATATTTAATTGCCGGGCGATTTCTTTGGCTTTCAGCCCGTTGCCTTTACAGATCTCCGCGCATATTTTCCGTTCTGTTTGTTCTCTGCTCATGTTATATAAATCAGTACGCATACCGTTCTTTTCTGCTCTTTGCTCTGATCAGCGCGCTGTCCCATTCTGCTTGCTCGATTTCGGATCGAAGGTCGAGTCCGTATCTGATCGGTATCGGCGTGCCATCATCATTGACGTGAACCAAAATCAGATAGGCGTGATTGATGGCGAACCGCTCG
>ONEN01000167.1 GCA_900316815.1 uncultured Eubacteriales bacterium
CTGGCGGCGTTTCTGCTGCCGTTCCTCACGCTCTACACCGAGAGCGTCAACGACATCACCTACATCAGCACGCTCTATGTCATTATGTTCACGGTCGTCAACCTGATGACCACCCTCAAGCATCCGCTGCAGCAGGTGATCAACATCGCGGGCAAATTCGACGCCACACGCAGCCACGCCATTATTGAAATGGTCATCAACATCAGCGTCTCGGTCGCCGCCACCTTCTGGCTGGGCATCATCGGCTGCCTGATCGGCACCGTCGCCGCGCTGCTCTACCGCGTCAACGTGATGATCTACTTCTGCAACAAGCATATCTTTAACGGCGGCGCGCTGCGGAAATACATCAAGATTCTGGCGAATGCCGCGCTGTGCGCAGGCGTCCTGCTGGTGATCGGCACGCAGAGCTGCGAGGCGAAGAGCTATCTCTATGTGGCGGGCGTCGCCGCGCTGAACGCCGTCTGGATCTGCGCGCTGTTTGCAGCGGTGAATTTCATCCTCGAATGGAGAACACTCAAGGTGCTGCCCCGAAAGGCGCTTGCCTTCATAAAAAGAAAATTCGGAAAATAACACAAACCATCACACATATTATACAAATGTCCCCTTGCCGTTACGCGCAGGGGCAGTCCCCACGGAGAAAGGAGGAGCTCCGCCATGAACGAAACCAAGGAACACCTGCACCCCGCCGCGCCCAAAGCGGAAGGCGCGCCGGCAGAGCCTAAAAGCGAACCGTCCGCCGAAGCCGCTCCCGAGCCTGCGGCAGAGCCTGTCGGAGAACCCGCTGCACAGCCTTCTGCCGCCGCTACCACGGAGGAAAACGGCGATACGGAAGGAACCGCGCAGGCGGCGGAGCCGTCCGGAAACGGCACGGAACAGAAGCAAGAGAAAGAGAAGAAAGAGAAGGAACGGAAAAAGCCGCGCAGGAAGGGCTGGTTCATTACGCCGCTGATACTGCTGTGCATCCTCATTGCGGGCATCGTCGGCTGCATGATGAACATCGCCTACTGTCAGAGCCATTTTGAGGTCAACTTCTACCAGGTGGAATCGGTGCGCGTCGCCTCCCCCATCCGCATTGTCGTCCTCTCGGATGTACATCTCAGCGAATTCGGGCAGGATAACGACGACCTCGTACACGCCGCCAAGTCCCTGCACCCCGACCTGATCATCTCGGCGGGCGACATGGTCAGCTACGGCAAGAGCGAATACGGCAGTATGCTCACCCTCAGCCGCCGTCTCTCCGAGATCGCGCCGTTCTACGGCGTGATGGGCAACCACGAGGACGAGAAAACCTTCCTCGAGCACGACGAGACCATGCGGGAAAAATTCGCTGCGGCGGGCATGAAGCTGCTGATCAACACCTGCGAAAAATTAAAAATCAAGAACACCGACATCGAGCTGGTGGGCGTTTCGGGAGGCAAGGACGAATACGACCAATACGGCGGCAAAAAGACGATGGACGGTCTGGACGAAAATTCCAACGCGCTGCGCATCTGCTGCGCGCACGTCCCCACCCTCTTCAGGGAGCGGCTGGAGGATTACCGCTTTGACATCGGCATAGCGGGTCACACCCACGGCGGCATTATCCGCCTTCCCGTACTGGGCGGTCTCTACAGCGCGGAGGAGGGCTTCCTCCCCCAAATGGACGGCGGCTGGGTCACGCTTGACAACGGCGCCGAGCTGTTTGTCAGCCGCGGACTGGGCAATTCGGGCATGATTCCGCGCTTTAACAACACGCCCGAGCTGGCGGTTATTGATATCACATGGTATTGAGGTAGACAACGATGATGGAAAAAATCATGCAGGCGCTCAAGCTGTCTGCTTCCAAGTTCTTCAGATACAGGTTCCGCATTCTCGCGGCAGCGCTCGCGCTGGCGATCGCGCTCTCACTGTTCCACTTCTACACCAACGGCAGCAGCGCCACCGCAGTCATGTCGCTGAACTACTCCGAGGCTTCCTCGGGACTCAACCCCAACTCCACACGCTTCAACATCTCCGAGCTGGTGTCCAAGAAGGTGATGACGCGCGTGGTGGAGGCGGCAGGCATTGAGGACGACGTCACCTGGGATCAGCTGGCTGCCTGCGTATCGGCGAGCTACGAGGACAGCGGCGACAACATCGCCAAGGGCTATATCAGCACCTCCTATCAGATCGCCTACAACGAAGGCAGACTGAAAACCATGCCCGAGCACATGCCCCGCGCAGAGGATATGGTCAAGCTGATCTGCAGCACCTACAAGAGCTATTTCCTAGAAAACTACGGCGACAACAAGTCGGTGCTCGGCTATAATCCGCTTGTCGGCACGGACAGCGAGCCGTATATCTCGCTCAGCTCGCTGGAGGTCAAGCTCAAGCAAATCAGCCGCTACATCGATATGCGCCTGAAGGAAAACAAAAGCTACACCGACGAGAGCACGGGCGTCAGCTTCAACTCCCTGCTCAAGGATGTGGAGAATCTCACCAACTACGACGTCAAAAACATCTATTCGTTCATTCTGGAAACGGGCGTTTCCAAGGACAAGGACGAGCTGGTGTCTTTGGAAACCTACAAAAACAGGATCGAAGCCATCACCTACGACACCGACATGGCGTACTACGACGCCGACAACAACGGCATCAAGCTCTATGACGAGGCGATGAGCGCCATCGTGATGATCCCCTCGGTGGACAAGGTGAACGAATATTATATGTCGCGCACCAAAACCGCCACCGACTCCATGGCGACCGCCGCGGACTACGAGCTGGAGGAAGCCACCTCCTATAAGAAATCCATTACAGATACCAACTATCTGATTTCGCAGATCAAGGCGGCGTCCAAAAATCCCACGGGCAACCTGAAAACCGCCGCGGAGATGATTACGCAGCTGAGCCGCGACATCACGCAGATTTCCGACAAGCTCAAGATGCTCGACATCTCCTACATCAAGCATAAAACCCAGAACTATCTGGTGTTCACCTATTCTCAAAAGTCGTTTATCCAGAGAATCAACCCGGCGCTGACGGCAATAGAGACGGTGGGCGCGGTATTGGTGTTCTACCTTGTTCTGTTCGTACTGGCTCTGAGACAAGAGAGAAAGAAGAAGAAGAAAAATGCAAAAGTTTGACTTGCTTCGCTATCTTAAACGGTTCGGTCTGCTGGTGCTTGCCGTCACCATCGCGGGCACGGCGCTGGTGTATGTGTACTGCCGCAACAACCAGACCTACACCGCCAAGGCGGTCATCCGCTACACCAACGATAAAATCAACGAGGGACTGAATCCCGACGGCACCGAGCTGGACACCAGCGAAATCTACTCCTCCACCGTCATCGCGCAGGCGATGGACGCCCTCGGTCAGAACGAATCGCCCAACCTCATCCGCTCCAGCTGCTACGTCAAGGGCATTGTTCCCGATGACGAAAAAACAAAGCAGGAGGCGCTGCTCGACAAGGGCGAGGAGGTCACCTACGTTCCCGACATGTACGAGGTGGGGCTCACCGTCAACAGCAACCGCGGCGGCTCCTACGCCAGCAACATGCTCGACGCGATACTCCAGAGCTATTTTACCGTCTACACCGAGAAGCATGTGGAGGAGCAGCTCGAAGTCAACCCGTCCAGCGGTCTGCTGGAAAAGGGCTACGATTTCTACGAATGTATTTACATTCTGGAAAACGACACCAACGAAATGCTCAACCACCTCAAGGCAAAGTGCGACAAATACCCCGACTACCGCTCGTCCGTCACGGGCTACTCCTATTCGGACCTGTGCGACATTTATAAGG
>ONEN01000155.1 GCA_900316815.1 uncultured Eubacteriales bacterium
GACGAGAACGGCGAAACCGAGATCGCCCCGGGCAGCTGGGTGCTTGCTGCCACAGGCGTAGCGGAGGTAAACGGCGTTAAATACGAAACGCTGCAGGCTGCCTTAGACGCGGCGGCGGAAGGCGCGACCGTGAAGCTGCTGAGCGACATCAAGGTGACCTCCGCCGTTACGGTCAGCAAAAAAGTAACGCTTGACTTGAACGGAGGCTCTATAATAAATGTTGGGGTAACAAATAGAACCTACGAAAAAAATCAAAAAAAGTAGAGCATATTTGCACAAAATCCGTTAAAATGGAATTGTCCGGAAACCACGAACGGAGGACTCAAATATGCTCTACAAGTATTCTACCGAAAAACTGATTGGATTGCAAGACTTTGAGATAACAGACATTGAAAAAAACGAAAAGGAAATCCATATTTTCGGACAACTCAGGCGAAAAATGCACAAGTGTCCCTGCTGCGGAGCTGAAACAGACAAGATACACGACTACCGTGAACAGATTATCAAAGATATTCCGTTATATAACAAAAACGCTTTTATTCATCTGCAAAAACGACGTTATCGCTGCCAATGCGGAAAGAGGTTCTTTGAAAAGAATACATTTCTTCCACGCTATCACAGGAGAACCAACCGTTTGTCCGCGTATATTATTGACAAACTGGCGAAGATGGTGACATTTACCGATGTCAGCAAAGAGGTTAATTTGTCGATAACAACCGTGATGAGAACCTTTGACCTTGTTTCCTATCCTCCCCGGAAATTGCCGGCTACGCTTTCCATCGACGAGTTCAAAGGCGATACAAACGGTGAGAAATATCAGTGTATCATCACGGATCCGATAAACAAGACTGTTCCGGATATCCTTCCTAAGCGCTATGAAAGCTATTTAACAAAGCATTTTTTGAAATATGACAAAGCCGAACGCGACAAAATCACGACCTTTGTCAGCGATATGTGGACACCCTACGCTTCTCTGGCTTCCAAGCTGTTTAAGAACGCCAAACAGGTTGTTGACAAATATCACTGGATAAGGCAGGTGTTTTGGGCGTTTGACGGCGTTAGAAAGGATGTTCAGAAACAGCTTGGCAAAGAATACCGCCTTTGCTTCAAGCACTCCAGAAAACTCCTTTTCAAGCGATTCGACAAGCTTAATGATGATCAAAAGCAACAGGTTAACGCTATGCTTTATGCTTCACCAACTCTCTGCACCGCTCATTTTTACAAGGAGGATTTCTTAAAAATCCTTGATTGCAAGGACAGAAACTCTGCCAAATCAGCTCTTTCAGAGTGGATTAATTCCGCTTGTGAATGCGGTATTGAGCAATTTCAAAAATGCGCTCAGACCATGATTAACCGGATGACCGGCATTCTCAATTCCTTTTCAACGTCTGTCACAAACGGATTTACCGAGGGCTGCAATAACAAAATCAAAGTACTTAAAAGAATCGCTTACGGATACCAAAACTTTGACAGATTCAGAAACCGTATTCTTCACATTTTTTCTTATCAATTCTCTGTTAACAACAAACAAGCGACAGCTTTGTAGCCATCGCTTGTCATATTGCTCTTATTCTGTTTTATTCGGGTTTACCCCAACTATTGACAGGGAGCCATAAAGTTTAACTCCTCTTATAACCAAGCAGACCCGCAGCCGTATCGGCTGCGGGTCTCTTCTTTCGCGCCGCGCGGAGCTGCCGCACGACATTATCCATTCATTGTCGGGTTATTCTTCTTCGCCCGTCGGAGGTACCTCCTCGTTCAAAGCTTCATCCTGCCAAACGTCTCCGTTCGGGTACTCCTCCTCCGGAGCGTTATCTGCCGGGACGGTTTCCTCCGAAGCGGCTTTCTTCAAACGATATTCCTCGGGAATATTGACGGGATCCATCGCGTAAACGGGAATCAGTTTTTTCTTCAGAATATAGGTCGCCACGCAGAAGAACACAAAGACAGCCAGGCACAGCAGGGACATAAGCAATCCCGGCCAGAAGCCGTCGGGCGCGTAGGACAGCACGATGGTGTGGCTGCCCTTTGCCAGCGGGAACGCGACCAGCGAACCGCCCACAGGGGTGATTTGTGTTTTCTCGCCGTCCACATACGCCGACCAGCCCTTTTCATAGGGAATGGAGGTATAGAACAGTCCGTCCTCCGCCGCGTTGATGGTGCCCTCCATTTTGGCGCCGTTGCGGAAGTAGGTGGTCTGCATAACGCTCTTGCTGCAGATGTCGTAGCCTCTTTCAAATACATCCTGGTTGAGCACATAGAGGTAAATCTTGGCGGTACCGCTGGCGTCCGCCTCCAAATCAGCCTTAACCGAAATGGTCTCGCCCTGCGAGAAGTAGCCCGCCGCCGCTATGCTGATGCGGTCCATATTGATGGTGTCGCCCTGGTCTACGTTGTTGCGCATGATCCTGATGTTGTCGCCCTTGTTGATGTTGGTGCTCACAAGATACAGGCCGCTCTTGGGCGCGGTGAAGTCCCATTTCAGCCTGGGAGAAATGCCCGACTTGGTGCAGGAGTAGCTGTAGCTGCCGTCGGCGTTCTTGGTCACCCTGAACATCGACGCGTCGGTGTGATCCTCTCCCGAGACCTCCACGCGGCTGTAAACAGGCTCGTTGATGCCCGTGGCAAGGCGGAAGAACTCGCCCTGCTTTTCAAAGGGATCGAAGCTGTTTTCCGCTGTGATCTCCTCCCAGTTGAGCAGCTTTTCATTGACCATGAAGCCCATGGGAATGTAGTGGTTGTTGCGGTAAAGCTTAACGGTGCCCGAGCTCGTCACCTGCGACAGGTCGTAGGTGTTGCGCGCGTCGTCGCCGCGGGCAATCAGATATTTAAGGTTCATGAACATATTGGTAACGGGCGAGTTCTCCTTGTAGAGATAGCGGTTGCCCGCCTGCCAGCCGTTCATGCCGAAGTTCTGATAGAACAGGGTCATGCTCTCGTTCGCCATGGAGTTGAACATCGACAGACCGTGATAGTGGTTGAGGGCGCCGTCGTTGAGCGTCTGGGTGTTGGCAGTTTCGGCGCGCCACATCTCGGTGGTGTCCTTTTCCTGCTCCTTCATATAGTTGACGATTTCCTCTGCGTTTGCCTCGCCGCGCGGATAGCCCTGCATACCCGTTACGGTGGTGACGTTAACGCCGAAGTAGGCGGTGTAGCCGCTCTGCGCAATAACGATGATCAGCAGGGAAACGGTCATCGCCTGCAGCGGAATAACGCGCTTGGAGTAGAGCAGCGCGAGCACGGTAATCAGCGCAAAGAGCACCGCCACCGTTATCAGCGTGGGAGCCACCCAGCTCAGGCGGTCGGGACGCGAGTGCCCCTTGACGGCGAACATGTTGAACACGCCCTGGTCATAGGGACCGTCGCCGTCGGGATTCTTGGCGCCCGTGAAGTCGTATTCCATGAGCAGCACAAAGAAGCTGAGCGCCGAGGCTATCAGCACATTGAGCAGCTTTGCCTTTTTGATATGCACAAAGGCATGGAAGCCCATGACAATGATCACAAAGCTGACCAGATAGCTGAAGCGGTAGTAGATCATGTTCGGGAAATGGAAGCCGTGCCACACATAGTCGAGCTGACGGATGATGAAGCTGAGGAACATGAACAGCACCAGACCCACGCTCGTGAGCTTTTCGCGCAGCTTGATCTCCTTGCAGGTCAGGCTGAGGAAGGCAAAGAAGATGGGAACAACGCCGCAGGAGATATTGGGCATGGCGTCGATTTCCTTGTTGGCGGCAACCGTAAAGTTGACCAGGTTGCCCGTAACGCTCTTTAAGCCCTTGAGCACGCCGAGCAGGTCGTTGCTGCCGCCTATGTTGGTGGCAAAATCCTTGGGGAAGGTGCTGCCGCTTGCGTGGGTGTTTTGCAGCGCGAAGAACGCGGGCAGCACAAAGAAGGCAGTCAGGCCGATACCGATGATGGTAAAGACGGCGAATTTAAGAATGTTGACGCCGAACGCCTTAAAGCCGTGCCAGCGGGTGATGTTGTAGCAAATGAAAATAAGCAGAATGAAAATGCAGGCAAAGAAGCCGATGTAGTAGTTGGTAACCAGCGAAAGC
>ONEN01000075.1 GCA_900316815.1 uncultured Eubacteriales bacterium
TGCTGATTTCATTCGGCCTGACCGAGTTCAGCGTTTCCGCTCCCTCTGTTCTCAAGGTGAGAAAGAACATCGCCAAGTGGACAAAGGCGGAGGCTGACGCGGTTGCCGAGCAGGTAATGGCAATGACCACCGAGGCAGAAATAAAAGCATATCTGGAAACGCTTCTGTAAGCATTTCCGCGACCCGATATCAGTTGGGAGCGGGAGCCGTTCGTTCGGCTCCCGCTCATTTTTGCTTTTTAGGAAACTTCATTTCCCGCCGTTGATGAACCTGTTGAAAGACGAACGTATCCATAGGCGGGAGAGAGCGCCCACCGGCGCTTTTTTGGCAGGAAAAGACAACTGTCGGCAAAAGCGGTGCCTGACGGAGCTTTTGCCCGGAAAAATAGCCTTCTTCCAATCCAAAACAAATGACTTGACAGTGCTATATAGGGGTGTTACAATTATTTTATTATTGTCATTCATTGTGTAAATCTCTAGGGATGCGCGGTGAATAGCACGGTTACGCGGAGGAAATATGTTATCAAAACTCAGTGTTAAAAAACCCATGACCATCTTTGTGGCTGTTGTGCTGGTTATCGTCTTGGGAATAGTGTCGTTTGCAAAAATGACCCCCGACCTGATGCCGAATATGGATTTGCCCTATGTGCTCGTGCTGACCACCTACGCAGGACAAACGCCCGAAACGGTGGAGACGGTCGTCACCAAGCCCTTGGAGCGGTCTGTTTCCGTTATTGACGGCGTCAAGCTGGTGCGCTCCACCTCCAACGACAGCTACTCCATGTGCATGATCGAGTTCGCGGACGGCACCGACATGAACACCGCCACCACAGACGTGCGCGCGGCGCTGAATACCCTGTCCGATAACTGGGACGACGCTGTCGGCAGTCCCTATCTGATCAAAATCAACCCCAACATTTTGCCCGTAGCGATGATGGCGGTTGATTATGAGGAAAAGGACAGGTCCGCGATTTCCGATTTTGTCAGCAATGAGCTGCACAACCGGCTGGAAGGTATCGACGGCGTAGCTTCGGTTGCCGATATGGGTGTGGTAGTCGAAAAGGAAAACGTCATGATTTCCCAAACCAAGCTCGACGCTCTCAATAAAAAAATAAACGCCGCTCTGGACAGTCAGTTTGACAAGGCAGAGGGTGAGATAAAAAAAGCAAAGTCCGATCTGGAAAAAAGCGCCGCGGAAGCAGAAAGCGGAGCGGGTGTGATTACCGATTCCATTGAAGCTATCAACGGACAGCAGGACGCTCTTTCCGCCCAGCTTGCCGCTGCGCAGAAGGAAGCGGACGACGGCAGGACGAAGCTGCTGTCAGCAAAAATGGAGCTGCTCGACCAAAAATCCACCCTCACCACCACCAAGCAGGTATTGGAAGCCACCTACAAGGCATTGCTTTCCCTCAAGACCTCCTATGACGAGCTGATGGAGAAGAGAGCGGAACTGGCGGGCAGACTGGAAACGCTGGAAGCCCTGTATGAGCGGTACGCTGCGGCGGCAGCGGATCTGCTCAAGCCCGCGCTCACGGAAGAGGAGCGCGCGGTCATTCAGGCGGAGATAGAAGAAATTGAAAAGGCGCTGGAGCCTCTCGGCGTGAAAACGGGAGAGCTTTCCGACGCGATTGCCTCGGTCAAGGCTTCCATCGCCAAGGTGGACGCTTCGATAGGAGAGGCAAAAAAGAAGCTGAGCGAGCTGGAAACCGAACCCGATTTGTTGGACACCACGCTCAAAAGCATCAGCGACCGAATCGGTCAGATCAACAGCGGCATTGAGCAGCTTGACACGGCGCTGAAGGGACTCGACGATAATTCCGTTACGGTCAACGGCGCGTTAGCCACACTCGCGCAGCAGCAGTCAAGCGCGGACTTTAAAATGTCGGGCGCTCTCGCTACCCTCAGCGCCAAGCAGAGCGAGGTGAACGCTGCCGCCGCACAGCTCAGCACCGCGCAGGGCGAGATTGAAAAGAACCTCAAGGAGCTGCAGACGAAGAAGGAGGAGGCAAAGAAAAAGGCGGATCCCAACGCTATCGTTACGATTGACACCATCGCGGGCATCCTCACCGCGCAGAACTTCTCCATGCCCGCCGGTTATGTCACCGACGAAAGCAATAACCGCTTTCTCGTCCGCGTGGGCGATGAGGTCGCCGACGAGAAGGAGCTTACCGATCTGCCGCTCTTTGACAGTAAAATTGACGGAATCGGCGTTATCCGTCTCAGCGATGTGGCGGATGTGTTCACCTCCGACAATGCCGACGATATTTACACAAAAGTAAACGGAAGCGACGGCGTGCTTCTCAGCTTTACCAAGCAGAGCGACATTGCTACCGCCACGGTCTGCGACAATATCAACGCGACGGCAAAAGCGCTTGAAAAGGAATTTGAGGGGCTTCACTTTACCACCATCTACAGCCAGGGAGATTACATCAATATTATCATCCGCGGCGTGCTGCAGAATCTGCTGATGGGTGCGGGTCTGGCGATCATCCTGCTGCTGCTCTTCCTGCGCGACATCAAGCCTACCGCTATCGTGGCGGTTTCCATCCCCGTCAGCGTTATTTTTGCCGTTGTGCTGATGTATTTCAGCGGCATTTCGCTTAACCTGTTCTCCCTGTCGGGACTCGCCATCGGCGTCGGTATGCTGGTGGATAACTCGGTCGTCGTCATCGAGAACACCTACCGCCTGCGCCGGCTCGGATACTCTCCCGTCAAGGCGGCGCTCAACGGCGCGCGTCAGGTGGCGGGCGCGATTGTCGCTTCCACGCTGACAACGGTCTGCGTATTCTTCCCGATTGTCTTTGTAGAGGGCATTACGCGCCAGCTCTTTATCAAGTGAAGGCGCCGTTTGGAGAACCTACGACAAATCCCTGCGCTTTGTGCTGCGCCATAAGCTGCTCGCTCTGCTGCTGGTGATCGTGCTGCTGATCGGCAGCGGTGCGCTCGTGCTGCGAAGAGGCTTCAGCTTCATGCCGTCCATGAGTGACACGGAGGTGCAGGTCACGGTGCAGCTGGACGCCAACGCCACGTTTGAGGAAACCGTCAAGGCGGCGGAGCAGGTAAACGATGTGCTGAGCGAGTACGACGAATTCGAAACCGTCGGCGTAATGGTCGGCAATACCTCCGCCTTGATATCTGTCGCGCCCTCGGGAAGCGGACAAAGCGCGGCGGGGTCGCTGACGGGCTACGGCGTGCTGAAAAACGAATACGTCAAGCGCGGAAAAGCGATCGGCAAGGAGATAGAAACCAAGCTCAACATCGACGGGGAAGTGACCGTCAGCGCGGACGGCAGCTCCTCCATGAGCACGTTGATCGGCGACGGCAGCGTGCAGATCACCCTGTTCGGCGACGATCTCAAAAAACTGAAAACGACCGCCGAGGACATGGCGAAGAAGCTGGGCGAGCTGGAGGGCGTCGATGAGGCGGACAGCGGCGTAGGTGCGACGTCGCCCGAGCTCAAGGTCACGGTTGACCGCAAAAAGGCGGCGGAATACGGATTGACCACCGCGCAGGTATTTCAGCAAATCGCCTCCGCTGTGGCAGGGGAAAAGACATCGACCACACTGAAAACGGATAAAGGAAAGACGATCGACATCGTCACCGTAAAGGATGAAACGCAGAAGATCGGCGCCGACAAGCTCGGCAGCGTCGAGCTGACCTACACCGACAAGGAGGGCGGCGAGAAAAAGACGGCGCTCTCCACGGTTGCGAAAATAGAGAAGTCCGAAACCATGGACACCATTCAGCGCAGAGATCAGAAGCGCTATCTCACCATTTCGGGAACCGTCAAGGAGGGGTACAACCTTACCGACGTTTCCGCGCGCGCCAAGGAGCTGTTCCGGGACTATAAGCTCCCGCAGGGCTTTTCCATGGACTTCGGCGGCAGCGATAAGGAAACCATGGAGGCGCTGCAGCAGCTTCTGCTCATGCTGCTGCTCGGCGTGATTATGATTTACCTGATCATGGTGGCACAGTTCCAGAGCCTGAAGTCACCGTTTATCATCATGTTCACCATCCCGCTGGCATTTACGGGCGGCTTTATCGCACTGCTGCTCACGGGCTTTGATATCAGCGTGGTGTCGCTGGTCGGCTTTATCATGCTGTGCGGCATTATCGTCAACAACGGCATTGTGCTTGTGGACTACATCAACCTTCTGCGGCTCGACGGCAAGGAGCGCGTTGAGGCGATAATAGAAGCGGGCAAAACCCGTATGCGCCCCATCTTTATCACTGCGCTGACGACCGTGCTGGGCTTGTCTGTGATGGCGCTCGGTATCGGCACGGGCGCGGAAATGATGCAGCCGCTTGCCATTGTCTGCATCGGCGGTCTGCTTTACGCGACACTGATGACGCTGTACATCATTCCGCTGCTGTACGACGCTTTCAACAAAAGAGAGCTTCATAAGATCGAGGCGGAGGAGCTGGAGGCAGTCAGCGGGTAAAAAGAAACGATAAAACACTTGCAAAATCAAAAAAGACGTGCTATGATAGACGGAGACAACACAGCGACGGAGAGAGTAGCACGAAATCCCGGCTTGAAAGAGAGACGCGTCGGCGGCTGAAAGCGCGTCAGGGCGGCTTTGTGTGAAGTTCGCTCCCGAGTGGCGCGCCTGAACCCGCAGTAGGGCGCGACGGTGAACACCGTTATATGTTTTGAGCGCTTATCCATGCGATAAGAATCAGGGTGGTACCGCGGATCTATTCGTCCCTATGCCTTTACGGCGTAGGGACGTTTCATTTTTTATGGAGGTAATTATGGATAAAATCAGTGCATTGCGAGAAGAATTTGAAAAAAAGCTTTCGCAGATTGTCAACCTTCCCGACCTGGACAAGGTGAGGGTCGATTATCTGGGAAAAAAGGGCAGCGTCACCGCACTGCTCAAGGGCATGAAGGAGCTGAGCAACGAGGAAAAGAAATCCTTCGGCGCCGAGGTCAACAAGCTCAAAGGCTATGTTGCCAAGCGCGTGGAGGAAAAGGTGGAGGAGATGCGCAAGGCGGAAATCGAGCGTGAGATCGCCATGATGCCGCAGTTTGACATCACCGCGCCCTCCACTCCCGACCGCGGTTCCTATCATCCCATCACGCTGGTGCAGAGAAGCTGCGAGAATATATTTAAGTCGATGGGCTTTACCGTGGAGGACTATCCCGAGGTAGTGACCGACTATGAGTGCTTTGAAGCGGTGAATATCCCCAAGCACCATCCCGCGCGCGACATGCAGGACACCTACTACCTGACCAACGGTCAGCTGCTCAAATCGCAGACGTCCGCCGCGCAGAACGCGATTCTCAGAAAATACGGCGACAATCTCCGGAACAACGGCGTGCCGATCAAGGCGATTTTCCCCGGCCGCTGCTTCCGCAACGAGGCGACCGACGCCAGCCACGAGAACACCTTCTTCCAGATGGAGGGCATGATGGTGGACAAGGACATCTCCATTTCCAACCTCATTTTCTTTATGAAAACCATGCTCTCCGAGGTTTTCCAGAGAGACGTCAAGGTAAGGCTCCGTCCGGGCTTTTTCCCGTTCGTTGAACCGGGCTTTGAGCTGGACATCAACTGCCTGATCTGCGGCGGCGAGGGCTGCGCCTCCTGTAAGCACAGCGGCTGGCTGGAGCTGTGTCCCTGCGGTATGATCCACCCCAACGTGCTGCGCGAGGGCGGCATTGATCCCGATGAATACACAGGCTTTGCCTTCGGTCTCGGTCTGACCCGACTGGCAATGATGAAATATATTATCAAGGATATCCGCGACCTCAATAGCGGCAGTCTGAAGGCGCTGTCGCAGTTCACGGACGACGAATAAGAGAGGAGAACACGCTATGTTTTTATCAATGAACTGGATTTCCGACTTCGTTGACCTCTCGGGGCTGGACAAGCTGGAATTGATTCATCAGTTTTCTCTTTCCACCGCCGAGGTGGAAAACGATATTTTCTTCAAGGGCAGCGAGCTCAGCGGCGTAGTCGTCGCGGAAATCGTGTCGGTGGAAAACCATCCCGACTCCAAAAAGCTGCACCTGCTCAAGGTTGACGCGGGCGACGGTCAGCTTACCGACGTGGTATGCGGCGCGCCGAATGTGCGCGTCGGCATGAAAACCGCCTTTGCCAAGGTGGGCGCCAAAATCGGCGACATCACCATCGCGCCCCGCAAGCTGGCGGGCTTCACCTCCTGCGGCATGTGCTGCTCCGAGGCGGAAATCGGCATCAGCGACGATAATTCCGGTATTATGGACATTACTGACGTGGCTGCCAACGGCACCGATCTGAAGGCGCTTTACGAGATTGACGATATTGTTTTTGAGGTGGATAACAAATCCCTCACCAACCGTCCCGACCTGTGGGGACACTACGGCATTGCCCGTGAGTTTGCCGCGCTGGCAGGCAGACCCCTCAAGCCTCTCGAAACCGAGGATCTGTCGGTTTATGACAGCCTGCAAAAGGTCGATCTGAAAATTGAGGATCCGCTCTGTTACCGCTATTCCTGCCTGCAGGTGGAGAATATCAGGCGGAGCGTCAGCCCGGTCAATATGCGCATCCGCCTCTATTACTGCGGTATGCGCGCCATCAACTTCCTCGCCGACCTCACCAACTATCTCATGCTCGAGATGGGTCAGCCCATGCACGCCTTTGATTCGCGCAAGGTCGGCAAAATCCGCATCAAGCGCTTCGCGGAGCCGTTTGTGTTCCAAACGCTCGACGGCGTGGAACGCAATGTGGACGAAAACACCCTGATGATCTGCAATGACAACACCCCTGTCGCCATCGCCGGTATCATGGGCGGTCTGGATTCCGAGATCGTGGAGGATACCACCACCCTTACGCTGGAGTCCGCGACCTTTGACGCGGCTTCCATCCGCAAGTCCACCGTTCGTCTGGCGCACCGCACCGACGCCTCCATGCGCTATGAAAAGAGCCTTGACCCCGAGATGACGGATGTGGCGATTGCCCGTTTCTTAAATCTTTTAAAGAAATATGACAGTGACGTGCAAGTGGTATCCGCTCTCACCGATGAATACGCTTTCCGTTATGACACCGTACAGCTTAGCTTCAATAAGTCGTTTGTTGACCGCTACACGGGCATTGCCATCGACAATGATACCATTGTCAGAACACTGCAGAGCCTCGGCTTTACCATTGCGCTCGACGGCGATGATTTCAGCGTGACGGTTCCCTCGTGGCGTGCGACCAAGGACGTTACCATGAACGCCGACATCATCGAGGAGATCACCCGTATCTACGGCTATGACAATTTTGCCATTCACACCACGCGCTCGCCGCTCTATCCCGTGCGTATGGATGAGGTGAAGCGCAATGAGGAAAAAGTCAAGGATATCCTTGTACAGCGCTATAACCTCCACGAGCTGCATTCCTATGTGTGGGCGTACTATGATGAGATGAAGGATCTCGGCATGGAGGTGGAGGACAACATTAAGCTTGCCAACGCCACCAACCCCAACATCGAGACCATCCGCAACTCCATGATTCCCACCCAGCTTTGTCAGGTTAAGACAAACGTTGGTTATGCGCCCGATTTCGGTATTTTCGAGATCGGCAGAGCGGTAACGGGAATGACAGAGGATAACCTCTGCGTGGAGAAGAAGCTGCTCGCTGTCACGCTCTACAGCAAAACAACGGACGTCAAGCAGCTTTACTTCAAGCTCCGCGATATTCTCGGTGTGCTGACCGAGGACATCAAGCACCGCACGCTCGGCTTTAAGGCAGCACAGCCCACGCATGATTTTGAACATCCCGTGAACCTCAACCGCGTGCTGCTCGACGGCGCCGATATCGGCGAAATCGGCATTGTTCATCCCACGGTGGGCAAGAAAATTGATAAGAAGGCGGCTATTGTGTTCGCTGAAATTGATATGCAGGCATTTGCCGATGTGGAGAATGCGTCCATTGTGTACGAGGAGCCTTCCAAGTTCCCGCCCATGGACTACGACATCAGCGTTGTGATTCCGAAGGGCGTATTGTTTGCCGATATGGCGGCATGTTGGGCGAACGAGGGCAAGGGTATTCTCAAATCTGCCCGCATTGTCGACAGCTACGATACCGACCTGTTCCACAGCGAAACGATCCGTTTTGAGTTTTCTTCCAACGAACGCACGCTGTCCTCTGCGGAGGTGCAGGCGATTATGGATGCTATCATCGACAATCTGCGCCGGATTGAGGTTAAGCTCCGCTGATAGAATCAATAAGAGTAACGAAAAAGCAGCGTCCTTCTTTTGCGATGGACGCTGCTTCTTATTTGAACTGTTTACTGGTCAAACGTCATACCTGCTTTACCGTTCCGTTTGGTATGGTACAGCGCTTCGTCCGCGCGGCGGAAGAGGAAAGCGGAGTCTTTGAAACGGCTGCCGTGCGCAACGCCCGCACTGATGGAAACGGGAACCGTGCCGTCGGATGTGTCTGCCAGCTCATGGTTTATCTCGTTGACTTTGTTGATGATCAAATTGTGCTGCTGCTCGCCGGAGTGAGTCATCAGCACTACAAACTCGTCGCCGCCTATGCGGCACACATAGTCGTCCGCTCGAAAGTTTTGGAGCAGAGCATAGGATACCTTCTTTAACACGCGGTCGCCCATCTCGTGACCGTGTGTGTCGTTGATGGCTTTAAAATCGTCAATGTCAAAAATCAGCAGATAAGTCATGTCAAGATCAATGCCCGACAGCAGCAGGTCGTAGCCGGAACGGTTGTAGACGCCTGTCAGCTCGTCGTGAGACGCCTTGAAATTGAGGTGTTCCACACTGGTTTTGTAAACGGAATACATTTTATTGTATTCCTGCGCCAAGTAACGGAACTCATTCGCGCCTGCCTCGGGAATCGGGCTGTTATCCTTTATTTTGTCCACCGCTTTCAGGATAGGATTAATGCCCAGGCGGGAGGTCAGCCATATAATCACAAATATGCCGACTGTCTGGACGGCTATGATGATGCGGAAAACAGCAAGATCGGAGCGCAGCAGTTTTTTGGAGGCTTTTTCCGTGCTGTGTGTCAGTTTTTCCAGCTCGCCGAGACTTTCCTTCATGTTGGAACGGATGGCGTCTTTTTTCTCGTAATAGGTTTCGCCGAGTACCAAATCAAGAGCGCGTGCTGTTTTTTCCTCGGCGGACAGCTTGGCGTCCTCTGACGACAGCGAGATGCTTTGCAGGCTGTCGGGATAGCCGGTGATTCCCTTGGCGTCAATTACCAGCCGCATGGCATAGTACTCCTGCTCCATCAGCTGCTCGGATTCTCTCATCGCCTTCTGCAGCTGTTTGAGCGCCTGCTCGCTGTCGGGATCCGCCGCCATTTTTTCAATCGCGTTTTCGCGCCGCTTTGTTTCCAGTGCCTCGGTGAAATAGGCATTAAGATACTCTGTGTTTCCCGTAGCGGTGAAACGCTGTACCTTTTCTGTCAGATAATCGGACGCTTCCATCAGCTCGTTTGCCGCTTTGTCCAATTCAATATATTCGTCTGTAGCCTCGGACAGCTCAGAGAACGCCGATGACAAACGAAAGGTGAGAAACACCATCATACCGCAGATGATCACAGCGCCGATGATGATGCCGGCATAGACCATCCTGAGTGAAATACCCTGTTTTTTTATTTTCGGCTTTTCATCCATCTATATCCCTCTTATCCCAAATCGCGGAGGCACGGCAGAAAACGCGGAAAAATGTTATCACTAAGCATGTCAAAAACCTTACAGCCGCGCCCTGAATTCTAAATGGTTAAAACTTTCTTCATTCTATCACACCTGTTCTTTAAATGCAATAAAAGCCGCGAAAAAGGAGTTTTTATTGCCATAATTTGCTGTTTTTTCGTGTAATTAGGATAAATATAAAAAAAGACTTGCACTTTTACATGGAATATAGTATAATAAGCTAATAGAACCTTGGGAGGTGTTTCAGTATGTTAGATAAGACTATGATATTTTCGCTTGGTGAGGAAAAAGAGGACCAAATCAAAAGGGGACTTACCATCGTTTATGACGCGTTGAGACAAAAGGGGTATAACCCCATCAATCAGATCGTGGGCTATATCCTATCGGAGGATCCCACTTATATTACCACCTATAACAACGCGCGCAATATCATCAGCAAAATTGACCGCGATGACTTACTGGAAGCACTGGTGAAATCATATCTTAACGTATAAGAAAGGATTGATGCCTTGTGGCAGACAGCAAAAAGTCAGGTGAGTTCTTTACCTACAAGGGCAGACCCCTTGTGCGCTGCGGCGACGAGATTTACTATGGCAACATGGAGGAGCCGTTTGTTATCAGACTTCAAATCAAGAGTAAAAAGGAAGTTAACGGCGAGGAAATAGCAGATAAGGTGACGGTGCAGCTGATGGCGACCGATCCCTATCTTTCTCCGCGCAAGCAGCTGGTGAAGTCCAGCGAGAAAAAAGGCTTGTATCTTGCGATGGATATCGCGGACATCTGGCTCGAGCGCGCGCTGGCGGGCAAAAAGAAATAGCGAAATCATAAAGACCGCTCCAATCGGGCGGTCTTTTGGTTTGTACTGAAAAATTGACAAAGCAAAAGGCTGCCCGATGGGGCAGCCTTCAATATGCAGAGCGATTACGCCTGGTTCTTCAGCTGAACGGTACCCACGATGTAAAGTACGGGAATTACCAGACCGGACAGAATGGAAACAACCTGAACGCCCATACCGCCGGTAGCGAACAGAATGT
>ONEN01000157.1 GCA_900316815.1 uncultured Eubacteriales bacterium
GATGACTTCCAGTTCGGTGCGTTCATATTTTTCTTTTTTTTTTTTGATCACCTCCGTTATTCAGGAAAACAGGCTTGTGCTGCCTGCCAGTACAGATACAATGCCTTTACAACATTTTGCAGTTTTTCATCCTGCTGGTTCTGTGCTTCATCCGGTGTTGCTCCCGCTTCCGCCAAAACATTCCTGCAATAGTTGAGAGGACTGTAGGTGATTGTACCGCCGTTTACGGACAAGGTGAAACTGCTGCCGATATGTTTCGCTTTGATCCCTCTGATACGCGCAACCTGATAATTGCCTGACTTTACCGTTTCTACGGTATAGCCTTCGCAGTTGAAGGTGAGCGCTTCACTGCTGCCGAAGTACAGCGAGAGCGTCGTCTCGGATTTTAAAGAGAGTGTCGCGCCCTCAAAGGTCATGCCTTCAGGAAGATTATTGATAACAGGATCTGCAACGTCGATCTGAACGTCGCCAAGCGCTTTCTCTGTATCATTCAGATCACAGTTAGCGAGCGTATCGGGATTTTTATCAAAATACAGCTGTGAATACGCCCCGTAGTTGAGCATCGCTCTTACTAAGGGAGCTGCTTTTGCAAGATCTTCTCTTTCATCGGTATGCGCGAGCAGATAGTCGGCGTATTCCTTAACGGAGTAGGTATATTCCGTTCCCGAGAGCTCGCCGTCGATGATCTGAGCCTTGATCTGTGAGGTCATTTCCTTAGCTGCTACCTGACATTTGAACACATAGTAGGTCTTATTTCCGGACACGACCTGTCGTCTTGCATCCTTGACAAATACATTCTGCTCAGTGGTAATGCTGCCCGCAGGAATGGTGAAGCGCATATAAGCTGTGTCACTGCTCGCAATGCTGTCGGAGAGTTCCATGTAGAAGTTCACGCCGATGTCGCCGTCAAGCGAGATCGAATGACCGACGAGTCTCGCGCCGATACCGTCGGCAAAACCGAAGGCTGCCGAAACGGTCACATCTTCATCCGGCATCACAAAGCTGTAAACGCCGTCCTCAGGAGTGATCTCAGCGCCGTTCACCGTAACGCTCGTTACGGAATAACCCTCGTCGGGATCAACGGTCAGCGCGACTGTATCTCCCTCACAGGCGAATGACTCAGACGCTTCAACAGAATACATGATAATCGCTTTGATCGCTGACAAAGTTCTCCGCAGTTCCGTTACCGGACAGACCGGAGGTGAAGACAAAGCCGTCGGTGACATCTTCGCACGTAACAGCGAGTTTTGCGTCAGCGTTGAGCGCACCGGTCACATTGATGACCGCTTGTCTGAGATAAATATTTCTGTCGCCGTTTTCCGTAACGATAGGAGAACCGAAAATATTTAATGTACCGTCCTGACGGGAGTAAACAGCGCCACCTTCGCCGTAAGTATTGTCGGTAATCACACCGCCGGATAGGTTCAACACGCCCTGTCTGCCGTTCCATACAGCGCCGCCGTTTCCATTGGCGGTGTTGCCGTGCATAGAGCCGCCGGTCATGTTCAATGTACCCATGTTATAGACAACGCCGCCGTGGTTGCCGGTGTTGCCCGTAAATATACCGCCCTCAATTTTTAATGTGCGCGTCTTATTGTTCAATATCGCGCCGCCGTCGCCGTTATAATATCCTCCGGTGACGGTACCGGTCTGAGCGGCGCTTGAATCTTTGATTGTCAAAATGCCGTTGTTGACGATCACCCGACCGTCTTCGGCTGCCGCAGAAAGATTGCGGTCGAGGGTATAGCCGTTTAGATCAAGGGTAATCTCCTTACCCGCGGGGATGATCAGCGCGGTATCCTTAGCCGTCGCTTCAACATTCCCGTTCAGCATAATCGTGTCGTTGCTTTCGGCATGATCGATTTTGTATTGCAGCGTTTGCCACGCGTTGCCCGTATACGGCGTGAGAGTTTCTCCGCTGAGCTGCCACCTGATTTCAGATAAATCAAGGGAACCGCTGTAAACATTCTCCCCATCCGTCATCTTCTGACCGTCGGCGATCTCAAGTGAAGCAGCACTCTTATAATCATAAACCATGATGCTGTCGGAGAGCTTTGTCCAGCCAAGCGTAACATCACCGTATGCGAACAGCTCGCCCTTGATCTGCGTATTGCCGCCCGAAATGACGATATCCTCTGCACTGAGCGCTTTGGTGCTGACGACAGTCCCGTTCTTGATAAGCCTGTTGACATTTACCGTACCGCCGCTGATCGTGACAGCTGTACCATCGTGGCAGCTGCTGATTTCGCCGTCTATGTTGACCTTGCCGCCGGATACGGTCAAATTGCCGCTGCAGTTGATCGTCTCACCGTCGTCAGACCTCGCGTTAAATGTACCGCCGGAGATATTGAAATCACCGTTGCAATAGACTATCCAACCGTTATCATTATTGATATCGACCTCGCCTTTTATGAGATCGAACGAGGTATTGATATCCATACGTTTGGCGCTTAACGAGCCGCCGTTTATATTCAGAATATCGGCTTCGATCATTAATTTCAGTTCTATCTGTCCGCCGATATGGTTGATTTTTCCCGCATAGGCGCAAAATCCGTCCAATCTGCCGATATTATCTCCGGGCGAGCGGTATACGGTCAGCGCGGTATCGGAACCGTCGCTTTTTTCGCCAAGGCTATTGTAGCCCATATCCAACGCCGCGCCGTCGCAGAGGATCAGCTTTACGCTGCCGGAAAGCGAGATATTATCATGAGCGGAAACGCTGCCTTCAACATAGTACCAGCCTGAATAAAGCTCGGTTTCTTCACCTGTCAGAGGAATCGCCTGTGCGGACTTGATCTCACCGTTCTCGTCAATGTAATCTATATCCCGAACAGGCGTAAATACCGCGGTAACGGTAACGTCGCTCTCAGGCATCGTGAAGCTGCAGCTTTCAATGTTGTATCTTTCGCCGTTTGAAGCTGAATAATACAAAGCCTTCAGTATGTAGCCTTCATCGGGCGTGACAGTAAGCTTGATATTATCGCCCTTCTTGGCAGTCTGCTTATTAGCGGCGACCGTACCGTTTTCGCAATCGGAAACCGTTACGTCAAAAATGATTTGGCGGGTCTCGGTCGCGGTGAACTCCTGCCCGTTGAACACACAGCGGGCAATTGACGTCCTGTTTTTTCCGCTGTCCGCGTGGGTAACCTTGGCATTGACCTGCTGCGTATCGTCACAGTCTTTACATCTGAATACAGCGATCGCGCTTGTGTAATCGTTCGACCAGACCCATTCCGGCGCGTTGTAATCATGAGCAATATAAGGCGTAAGTATCTTACCGCCGAGCGCTTCGATTTGAGCCTGCGTCAACGTGCTGGTATAAATATTGCCGTCATCATCCTTCAGGGATTTACCGTCTGCGACATGCAGGTGATATCCATAGTCATAATAGTTGATACAGATCCGGTCGCTCAATTCGCTCCAGCCAAGTTGTGACTCATTGATCGAATGTGTATTGCTGATATCGACGTTTCCGCCGTTGATGTCGATATGACCGCAGAACATACGGTCGGCGGCGAGCTTGCCTCTGTTGACGACACAGGTATTATATACCATGATATTGCCCTTACCGGGATAATTGGTATCGGTCGCTTTAACGGAAGAGCCGTTGAGTTCAAGATCATAGAAATACGGAGTCCGCGCGCCTACATCCAGGACGCCTGTCTGCAGCGTTTGACCATATATCGTTACCTTGCTGGGCTTATTGTCCTCATCCATAGTCCAGAACGCATTTCGGGTCTGGTCTTGCTGCTCAACGGAGTAGCTCGTAAAGCTCAAAGTCTTGCCGTCGGCAATGATCAGCCTGACGTCGCCTCTGTACTGGATATTACCATCCAAATTCAGATCACTGTCAACGATGTACCACCCCTCGGACAGATACAGCTTATGGTCGATATCATGTATCTGCCGCGCCTTCACGGTCTGTTTTGTTCCTCTTGCGTCAATATATGTCGCCTCAACTGTGGGAAAATAAACCGCGTTAACGGTTATGTCAGAATATGCGACGCTTCTGACGTCTCCCGGTTCAAAGAAAGTGCTGCCCAAGTAGCTCCAACAAACAAATTCATATCCGTCAGGAGTATTCGTACATTCGGGAGCGGCATATTCGGTAAGCTGAGGAGCGCATATCTCCTTTTTGACCTCGCCGCTGTTGTTCTGCTCTACATATGTCGTAGTGAACATCGCGGCAGAGGCGTGACAAACGCTGCAGACGTTGTTTTCGTCCCAAACGTGTTCTTCCACCACACCCAGAGACGCTCCGCAAATATTGCAATACTTTAGGTGATAAGGATTGGCCTCATTGATATAGCGCCATTCAGTATCAGCCTCGGAATGCTCACAGGGGTATATCTTAACAGTTTTATTATCCCAGACCGCGTTATATCTGTCGTGACCTGAATATACTTTATTTGAATTTGTCTTGACCAATAGGGTGCGCTCCAAATAGAGCGTACCGGTGCTGTAACCGGCAAGCAAGGGATAGTCGCCATAGCCGATGGAAATTCCCCAACCGTCGCTGCCGGCGACAGCCTCGACCGTGCTGTTGCCGTAGATTTCGCAGGACTGACCGTCGCCGTCCTCTCCTGCGCCGATACCTGCGCCGTAAGAATTACCCTCGGCATAAACATTTGAATCAGATATCAGGATATGTCCGCCTTCGCCGTCCTCACCGCCGCCGATGCCGGCCGCGTCTGTGCCACCGTATGCTTTTACGGTTGAATCAGTGATAGTTATATTGCCACCGTCGCCGTTGTCACCGCCGCCGATACCTGCTGCATAAGGGCCGCCGTACGCCGTGACGTCGGAGTGATTTTTGATCGTGATATTGCCGCCGTGTCCGTCCTCTCCTCCGCCGATACCGGCGCCGTCGCAGTTTCTGTGTATATGGACAGGACTCTGTTCGTCATGATCATCTTCATGATAGTAGAAGGGATCTCTGTCGGCATAGACGACGGAGTTGTCAATGGTGATATTGCCTCCGCTGACGTCGTCGCCGCCGCCGATCGCGGCTGCGTAGTCACCGCCGTGAGCCGTTACGTTTGAGTCGATGATATTGATCGCGTCGCAGGCAGAGCCGCACTCGTTGCCCGTACCGATGCCCGCGTATTGATGGTTCCGCCGCCGTTCGAGGCTTCGTCTCCGGAGCCTATCGCCGCGCCGTACTCACTGCTTTTCGCGTCGACCGTGCTGTGGCCGATAGTGATGGAGTCAAAGCCTTTGTTCTCACCGCCACCGATGGCAGCCGCGTAATTGCCGCTTTTTGCCTCAACGGTACTGTTGATGATCTTGATGGTTCCGCCGCTTCCCTGATGACCGCCGCCGATACCCGCGCCGGAATAGTCCGTGTCGAACAGATCGATCAGCAGTGTGATCACTCCGACGGCAGCATCCGCATATGCCTGATCATTTGTTTTCATGCCCAGCTTGCTCGTTGCTTTATCAAAGGCTTGCAGAAAGTCCTCGGCAGAGCCGTAATTGGAGGAAGTCGCGGTAACGGTTGAATTGGTTATCGTTATCTCGCCGCCGTTACCCTCTTTGCCGCCGCCGATACCCGCGCCCCACGCCGAAGCGGAGCCGGTGACGTTCGCATTGCTGATTTCGATAACGCCCGCACTGCCGCAGGCGCCCGCGCCGATGCCTGCTCCGGACTGGCTCATGGCAACGACCGTGCCGCCCAGTATCCTGATCGGCGATCCCTGATCTGTTTTCTCGCCGCTGCCGATACCCGCGCCGGTATGCTTACTGCCGGTACTTGATGCGGCAACCGTGCCTCCGTAGATCGTGATAGGACCGTTAGAGCTGCCTTTTGCCCCTTTTTCTCCAAGGTTTCCCGAGCCGCCGCCTATACCGGCAGATCCCGCTACGCCATTCGCCGTAATTTTTCCTCCATAGGTTGCTATACCGCCTTTGGCTGTGCCGGAGTACTTTGTGCCGTTGCCGACAGCAGCGCCGCTATAGCCCTCCGCGACTATTGTACCGCCGTATATACGAATACCGTCTCCATCGATATAGCTGGCTTCTCCGCCCTGTCCTCCGCCGATACAAGCGCCGGCGGAATCGTACAGCTGAAAATTGCCGCCATAGATACAAACCTCGCGCGCGGATCCGTTTTCACCGCCGCCGATACAGGCTCCGCGATAGTCCCAAGTTGAGGAAGAGGTTTTCAGATCCAACGTTCCTCCGTAGATATGGATATCACCGGAATTGCGTTGGTTCACATCGCCTCCGATAATGGCGCGCTCGCCGTTATCTTTATTATCTTTGTCGATATGGCTGTAAATCTTTCCCGTGTCGTTTTCCTGACCGTAGATATTCAGCTTTCCTGTCTTTAAATCTGCGGCGACCACCGAG
>ONEN01000158.1 GCA_900316815.1 uncultured Eubacteriales bacterium
GGCAATGGAAGAGGTCGTTCCGCCGCAGATGATATGCTTGCCCTCCTTTGAGAAAACCAGGCTCATCATACGGTCGCAGTCGTCCCTGTCGGAGGGCGGGCCGAAAAGGATATTCATAGGCACGCGCTTGCGGATCTTGATAACGCAAGCGGTCGCGTCATCGCCGGGTTTTCCGCCGTAAAGACTGTTGACCTCGTCTATCAGCATCGTGGAAAGCGACTTCGCGGTAAAACCGCCGCCCGACATACTCAGCATATATTCCGCAATGTCCTCCCACTTCCAGCCGAAGTTATACGCGATACCGATCCCCGCGTGAGGGCAACCGTCGCTCATGGCGATGATAATGTCATCCTCCTTTAAGCGGATAACGGACTTGTATATCTTTTTTCCGCCGATATTGACCTCGGTTTTGGCGTAATCGTAAAGATCGCCGTCGCGGATATAAATTATATGAGGATTGTCGTACTGTATCAACTCGATGGTGCGGGAGTTGATAATGTGCATAATTGTAAAGGTGGAGTACGCAACGCCGCGTACCGAACAGACAGGGAGCGTTGCGGCAATGGTAGAAACACATTCCTCCAAAGGCAAATCTGCCGCCATCATGGTTGAGATGATCTTGGAGGTGAGTGTAGACAGAATACTCGCCTTTACTCCGCTGCCCATACCGTCTGCCAGCACGATAACGGTAGAATCACCGCTCTGTTCTACGATGTCGATATGGTCGCCGCAGAGCTGTTCGCCGTCGTGGTTAATGCTTTTGTAGCCGATTTCCGCACATAAATCATTCATCCGTAATCGACTCCTTCAGCTTTGACAGCGCAATTTTCGTTTCGGCGGCAGTTTCTCCGAGCAGCGAAGCGATCTCCTGCACTATGCGCATTTGCTTATCGACCACCTTGTCGGCGACCTCAACCGTTTGACGGCTGATATCCTCCTTGCGGCGGCGTGCGGTTTCCTCCTCGGTGACGTCCGTCATAATGCAGATCAACATATTGCTCTCTTTGTCGGGAACGACCGTCATTTCGACATATCGGTCGTACTCGGCTAAAAATGTACGCTCGTTGTATATTCCGCGGTGGGTCGTCTGCACGTTCAAAAACGGCAGCGGGTCGAGGATCCGCACCACCTGAGAGCCCATAACATCGGACGCGGCGCGCAGATTCAATATTTTCAGCGCGGCGGAATTGATCTGCTGCACCTCCAGCAGATCGTTCACGACGATCAGACCGTTGGGCGTGTTTTTAACGATCGTATCCGAGAAGCTCTCTGCCTTGTCCTTCAAAAACGGCAGGCACATGGAGATCTCCGCCTTGCCCTGATAAATGGCGACAGCCTTTTCGCGGCAGGTATCATAACCGCAGGAGCCGCAGTTTAGCTCCTGCGAGGGCTTGAATTTACCCATTTGCCGCAAAATCTGGTTGATCTCATAATCTGAAGGCTTTGCCGAACGCGGGGATATGAACTCAAACATTTTCTTCGTCTCTACCGCTTCCGGCTGTTCGACCTCAAAATCATGCTTACCGGCGTATTTGGCAACTGCCGTGTAATCACTGACCGGGTTAAGGCGGTGCTTTTCCATAACGGGACCGCCGATGCAGCTTCCGGCGCAGGCGCTCATTTCAATGAAAGACTTGTGAACATTGCCGTCCTCAATGTCTTTCAGAGCGGCTATACAGTTTTCTATGCCGTCGATCGCAAAGTAAGTATAGTCCTGCGCCTCTTGTGTCATTGTTTTCAGAATACCGCCGGTTGTCGGGAAAAACCGGGCAAGGCTTTTCTCTGTATGGTCAGTTTTCTTTTCGAGGGCAATGTTTTCCTCTTTCAGCCACGCGGACAGCTCCTCAAAGGTCAACGTGGCGTCAACAATGCCTTCATAATATTCCGCTTCGTCTTTTTTGGCAACGCAGGGACCGATAAATACGGTCTTAGCGTCGGGGATACGCGTCTTGATATCCTTGCAGTGTGCCTGCATCGGCGACAAAACATCGGCAAGATACGGCAGACAGCTCGGGAAATATTTTTGGATCAGCAAATTCACGGAATGACAGCAGGAGGAAATCACGATATCTCTAGCCTCATCCTGAAGAATGCGATCGTATTCACGCTTGACGATCGTCGCGCCCAAAGCGGTTTCTTCAACGTCGTAAAAGCCGAGTTTTTTCAGAGCGGTACGCATTGATTCAATGCCCACGCCGGTATAATTTGCGATAAATGACGGCGCAAGGCTGACGATAACGGGAGCTCCGCTTTGCAGCAGGACGCGTACTTTTTCGGTGTCATCAACGATTTGCTTGGCGTTTTGCGGACACACTACAAAGCAGTGACCGCAAAGAATGCACTCGTTGCCGATAATATGCGCCTGATTTCCGGAAAAGCGTATGGACTTTACCGGGCAGTGGCGAATACATTTATAGCAGTTTTTGCAATTAGATTTTTTTAATGTCAAACAGTTCGACATCTGTCCGCTCACTTTCAATAGAGTTTTGGTAAGATTTCGGTTTCAAAAAAGCTTTCAAACGTTGCAGGCGTCACACCCATAATGATCTCGTCGTCCACCTGAACGGTGACACCCTCGCGGTTGCAGCGTCCGATACAGAAGCTGCCCGCAAGAGTGATCTTATCCGCCAGATTGCGTTCCTCAATCGCCTTTTGAAACAAATGGACAACTTGTTCCGAGCCCTTGAGGTGGCACGACGAGCCAACGCAAATCTGTATGTTCATTTTATACCTTTGCCTTTATGTTTGTTTCAAAGAATTCGCCTACGTTTTCGGGAGATACCGAATAGAAGGTATCGTCAACGGTAACGCAAACGCCCTTTTGGCACTGTCCCATACAGAAGGTGCCTCCCAGCTCCACCTTGTCGCTGAGGTCGTTTTCGGCAACAAGGAGCTGAAGCTGCTCTACCACCCGGCGTGAGCCCTTGACGTGGCAGGAAGAGCCGATACATACGGTTACTTTCATGTTGACCTTCTCCTTATTCGTACTCAACGACATTTACCCAGCTGAGCAGGAACTCGCGCTCTGTTTCGTTGCCCTTTACGGACTGTGAAGCCGCTACGATCGGCATCCACTTCTGGACATACTGCTTGGCGGTGTCGCTCTTTTTGCAGAACAGGTCGAGATACTGCTTTGCTGTTTCCGTATCGCCCTTGAGCCAGAACAGCAAATAGGTTCTTGCCGCGTCAGCCGCGCCGTTGCCCTGCGTGGCGTGCGACCAGTCAATAATGTAGGGCGTGCCGTCCTCGGCGATGATGATATTGGACGGGTTAAAGTCGCCGTGGCATACCTTGTTGTGCTTAGGCATACCGTTCAGTCTGGTGTGGAGGTCATAGCGTGTGGTAGCGTCCAGCTCCGCCATGCTGATTTTGCTGTTCATTTTATCCTTGAGCTTGTTGAGCAGAGGACAGGTTTTTCCGAGAACCGTAAGCTGCAAATCAACAAAACGGTTCAGATATTCATCCTTGTTATCGGGATCTTCATCCATCAGCTGCTGCAAGGTCTTTCCCTCGATGAAATCGGACACGATCGCCCATTTTCCGTCGATCTTTGTCACCTCGTGAATTTTCGGGATGTTCAGTCCTGTTTCCTCGATACGAGCCTGATTCAGCGCTTCGTTAAGCACGTCGGCTTTGGAAAACTCTTCGTTAAATACCTTTATGCAAAGGTCGCCGTCACGGTAGACGGTTTTGGCGGTCCTTACCGCGATTACTTTATCCAGTGTCATTTTCTGTTCCTCCCTTACAGATTCTGATGAATACCGTTCTTTGCTCTGCGGAACGACTGCTTAAAGTCTTTTTTGTCAACCTCTCCGCCGAGCTGTTTTTCGTTTGGTGTTTCGGTTTCCTCGAAGGTCTTGCCGTAATAAGCGTTAAGATACATCTGCTTGATCTCGCTCATCAACGGATAACGGGGGTTAGCACCCGTGCACTGGTCGTCAAACGCCTGCACGGTCATATCGTCCAGTCTGTCAAGGAAGTCCTGCTCGTCGGGAACGTACTCTCTGATGGTGGACTTGATGCCGATTTTTGCC